>QMWT01000027.1 GCA_003661775.1 Thermoprotei archaeon | reverse complement strand
TCAACAACCTCCACGGTCCGAGCTTCGTATGGGCAGGCCCAGTAGCACGCTAGACAGCCTATACACATCTCCGGACTCCTGCACCTAGCAACAGTTCTACAGAAATCACAGCCAACACACCTGCTGTGGTCCACCCTAACCCTGTAGAACTTCATAATCCGGCGCCCCAACCCAGCCGATCAAATATGCATCGAAGACCTTATCTGGCTGGTGGTTAGATACCCGGAGCTTCTCTATTTCTCAGTTACTGGACCGTACGCGGTTTTCTATGGAGCTCCGGTGTTAGGTGAGCACTGTGGCGTGGCATGGGTAGCGTTACTGAGACCCTCGAAGACCATTCGCGTCCCGTGCTCTCCCTAGCTCGAGGAACCTTCGATCTTTCGCAGCATCGCTACGCCACCAACGTACTGAAAGGGCTCGGCTTGGATATAGTGGCGAGGAGCGGGGGACTTCATTAATTGACGGACGCCTAACGACCCTTCATCGACCAGCGAACGTCTTTAGTTGAGGGCTATTAACGCTTGCTTTCTTCGGTATCGATGTGGTCGCTATACGCTTTCCCTGACCCTGTCCTCGTCTACGAATTTCCATAGTCCTCTACGTGGGTAGAGTATCTGGATACCGAGCTCCTCTGCTAAGCAATCACTTATCAAGACTTCCTCTAGGTATGGATTCACGATTGTGTTTGCAACGATTTCTCTACTACAACGATCCTCCGTAACGATCTTGACGACTACGGCCTGGGGAACAACGTAACTTTCGACAACACCACCGCCCGTCTCCAGGGTTATGGATAGTGCTTCGCCTGGTGGTGGCCATAGACCCAGCTTCTCGGCTATCGCTACAGGTATAGCTAGGTCAGGAGTCTCGCTCGTGAAACCCGTGTTTACGAGGGCTATGGCTTCGAGCTTTGAAGATCCGTGTCTAGACCTTATCTCGATTCTTACCCTCAGTGGCACTTCTCTCACCTCTTAGAAGCTTCAGCGCGTCCTCTCTACTAATTGGAACGATCCTCACTTTCAGCAATCCGCGAATATCCTTGATCTTCATGTAGCCTATACGTACCTTCTTAGACAATCTGAGCACCGTTACGCTCTTCGTTAGCAAGGATTTCACTGATTCGCTAAGTTCTCGACGATGTGGATTTATAGCTCGGGAGATAGTTCTTCGCTACGGCATGTTGTTCTAAACCTGTGGAGAAGACTTTCCATAGCTCAATACACCGGGCTTTGCATGCAATGGATCTAGTTACGCCTACGAAGAACAGAGCTTTACGTAGATCCAAATCCATTGCACGGTTGGGCGAGGACCTACATAGCGAAGGAGGTTCGTAATTCGAGATCGAAGTACCTAGGCACGCATCTTCTTCGTGTTTTGCCTAGAGGTGTGGCGGGGGCATCAATAGGGGGCAAGGCTGTAGAGATGGTGTTGATAAGTCTTGGAGTAGCTGTGATAACATTCGGAATAGGCAGATCTTGCATCTCCTCTCCTAGGTGTGGAGCTGGGGCAGCGGGAAGTTATTACGTTGTAAGAGGACTGGTTCTAGGGAGCATGTCTGCGCAATCCGTGATGCGGTGGGTGAGAGAACACGGTCTTAAATGGAGGCTAGTTAGACTCCCCACGACCACGGCTACGGTTAGGGATGCCGCTAGAGCACTGGGGGTTCCACCGAGCAACATAGTGAAGACCATAGTCGTTGTAGCAGGAGGAAAGTTCTACGCAGTTGTACTGCCCGGAGATAGGAAGCTAGATCTGAAGAAACTCGAGAAGATCGTGGGGAGCAAGCCCCGGCTCGCCAATCCCCGGGAAGTGCTTGAAGCCACGGGATACCCCGTAGGCGGAGTACCCCCAGTAGCACTCCCACCCCACGTAACGCTCATAGTAGACGAGGAGCTCCTCAAACGAGACCGAGTCTACGGAGGTGGCGGAGAAGACGGAGTGCTTCTCGAATTCAGCCCGAGAGAGCTTGTGGAGGTGGTTAAGCCCGTAGTAGCTAAGGTCTTCAGGTAGCCCGTGGGTACCAGCAGAAGAGCTTAATAATTAGCGAATGTTAGCAATCCACCGCGATATCCGGCCAAGGTGGGCGGGATGAGGATGTTCCTAGCCCACCTACTACTCGTATTAATAATACTATCTCTTCAAGCACCAGCAACGCTCACAGGCCTGACGAACAACAATGTTACTGTACCCTATTATCAAGAAGTAGAATCGGCGGTGCAGCACGGCGTGGTGCTAACCGACGAATACGAGGGTCTGGGGTGGCGCGACCTCAGAAACATCACTGTGTACGACAACGGTACACATCTAGTAGTTGAGTGGATCTACGAAGAACCCTGGCCTTTACCTGGGGATAGCTATTACTTTGAACGAAACATAAACTTCGCTCTAGACCTAGACAACGATGTTAAAACAGGTAAGGAGGGTGTTGAACTAGGCGTAAGACTAGGCGTATTCCATCTTTCGACAGCTGAGCCAGGGCACTATAGTCTAGAACTCGAGTTTTATAACAGCAGTGGAAACCTCATCAATACTTTACTGTTCGTAGACAACGCAACAAACGGTTATGGTGTTGTGATAGGAGATACCTTTGTAAGGATACACCTTCCGCTATCGCAGCTGAACCTTACTCAAGGAGATGTTGTTAGGCTAATGGGCTGGGATTTTATACCGGATAGCAGAAGCGTTGATTTCATACCTATCGAATACAATGAATATAACGTATCAGTGCACACCTTGCAGGTTGTTGTAGATGGCAAGGCTGACGAATGGCTAAAGAAGGATCCACAGCTGATAGATCCTCCGGATAACACCTACGTCAACTCTTGGCAGTATGGAAACCTTACGAAGGTCAAGATAGCTGCCAACGATACACATCTCTTCATGCTCTTCACGGTAAACGATAGGATACCGAAGGAAATAATGAGAAGCCCAAGCTCCATCCACATCAAAATGGAGCTGGACTTCGAACCTGATGGGCAGGTCGATAAAGGGCTATACATAATACTAGGCAGTGGAACAGAAGAAGTTCATATATATTCTCGCCATAGTGAAGAGACATGCGGCTATCCTACGTGCATCGTTGAGTTCAGCGATAAATTTATTGAAGTAGGGATACCGCTAAGCGTGTTAGGACTAGATAAAGCCCCCAACACTCTGGGCATATTCCAGATCGAGCTCCAGCTTGTCACCATAGACGATCCTTGCCGTGCTCCTGAGGTATGGCGACCATTCGTCTCGCCGCTTGTGATATACGATATCAGCTACGGTGGTTACATAGCTAGGGTTGTAGATGAAGCGTCATCTCGCTGGTCTACAGATGATGTTGAACCTCCTTATTTCGTGCGCTTCAGGAGCATTTTCAGCACCATATATGCAGAGGCTAACTACACATCTAAGTACGAGCTCGCTACCATCGTCGCATACAGCCTTGAACCTACAGGAACAGCTACGCTCCCCGATGGGCTCCTGCCAATAACACCGTTCTATATACTAAGGCTTGGCGATCCCAACATAGTTCAGTGGCCTATAGAGTTGACGATAAATATCAGCACTGCAACACTCGATGGACTGGATCTCTCCAAAATAAAGCTCTTCATCTTCAACGACACATCGAAGAAATACGAGGAGGTTTCGCAAGAGTACTGGAGTCTCGAAAGACCCTCTCCAGATACTGTCGTGCTATGCATAAGCTACAGTGAGGAAATGTATCTAGCAGGCGACGATCCAATACTCGTAGTAGCTGCGCCAGCGACAACGCTCAGGAGCCTCTGGGTAGATGATGACTGGCTTCAGCACGCTCTCGGCGAGGTGTTCTACGACCACGGCCTCCTCCTAATCATGGGGCTCAACGCCTGGTATGCCCCCAACCTCACGTTCGTTGAGAGCGGTGGCACGATCTACATCTACCCAGGCATATACACTATTGCCGACTACGTCCGTATGGGCCGAACCGTATTCAACATAAGCAAACCCGTTGCGCTGGTGGGGATCTGGGAGGGTGGAGAAGCCCCGGTCATAAACACCACAGTAGTGTCTGTGGAGGCGGACAACGTCACTATAGACAGCCTCGTGCTGTGCCTCGAGGAGTGCATCGTGAACGTGACCGGCGACAACGTAGCTATCGAGAACAGCGTGGTCAATGGCTCCGTAGGTCTGAAGTACATAAACATGAGCAGGATCAGCGGGGCTAGGATCGTGAACACGAGGTTTACCTGGGGCAATGTAACAGTGTTTGTTGTGAATACTAGCGTAGCATCTATAACAATAGAGAACAACACGTTTGACAGTATCGCAACCAACGGCTTACCTCTCTATGTAGGAGACGAAGGTTCCATCGGTGTGCTGAGGATAACCGGCAATGTGTTCAAGGGTGGTAGTGGTGCAGACTCCTCGGGGATCAACTTGGTGCTCAGCAACGGTACGGCTGGCGAGGTGGTGATAGAGAACAACACCTTTGAAAACATCGTGGACATGTACTACGGAGAGGGCTACGGCATATTCATAGCGCTGAACAGGAACGCCACGCTGAACAAGCTGCTCATAAGCAGGAACACTCTGCGCAACAACAGCTACGGCGTACATATCCACGCGGAGCTTGGCGCATCCCCTGGACGAGTTGAGATAAAGTTCAATAACTTTGAGGGTAACGAACACTGTGGCTTGGAGATATACACAGCGGCGGAGCTTGTAGTGAACGCCTCCATGAACTGGTGGGGCGATGTCAGCGGCCCCGGAGGGATCTTCAACGGTACCGGCGACGCGGTGTACGCCGAGAATGCAAAGGTGTTCGTATCGCCGTGGCTCAATGCTCCCTACCCCTACGGCGCCCCGGTGTACCTAGCGGGAAGCAGCTCCATCTCAACTGTGCTGAGCCCGCACCCCAGCTTGGTGCTGGACGCTAAGCAGGTCGCGGATACAGAGGTTGTTGCCGGCGGCTCGGCCCCTGTCAGAATCAGCGTGCTGAAGTACGCGAACAACCCCGTTACATCACCCCTGCCCAACGCCCTCAAGTTCGTAGACCTTGCGCTGAACACCTCTACAGGGGTCGACGAGCTGCGGGTGAAGATCTACTACACAAGTAGCGAGGTCGCGGGGCTCGACGAGAGGTCTCTCAAGGTATTCTGGTGGAACGAGAGCTCAGGAACCTGGGTTGAGTGCAGCGCCTACAGCATCAACACAACCGATACCGACGGCTATGCTGGCTACGTAGAGCTCGTGATCAACAGCACCACAACTCCGAGCATTGGAGACCTCGTAGGAGCACCACTAGGCTTAGCAGGAGCACCACTAAAGCCAGTTGCACCCGTCGTAGGAGGATACCTAGAGCCTCCACATACCAGCGACGTAGACAAAGTATCTATTACCGTAAACATAATTGCGTCAGCGACCCTGATAGGAGCGCTCCTCATAACTACATCTCTACTACGAAAACAATAATTTTTGCTCTGGGTTCCAGCTAACTTCGTTTCAACTTTTCTCACCAATATTTCAGCTAAGCATCTTCTCTATCGTTCTAAAATAAGCTAAAGCAATGAGTGTAACTACCTGGTGTCTACCATGAACTACAGTAGCAACTCCGTGGAGGAAGGTGTCTCGCTAGGCGTGCTAAACATCACTACATGGTTCCCACTACCCTAGGCATCTGGGCTGAGCTTCAGCTGATCTCTAGATGAGCCCTGTCGAGACCTCGAAACATGGCTAGGGGTTCCTGTCTCCACTCATGATATACAAGATCGGTTCTAGCGGTAGAGAGGCGAGAGTTGTAGACATAGTGTACTCCGACCGGCCAGTAGAAGGCGAAGCTCCTTATCCCGTGATCTTCAGTAGCGATAGGGGGACCATATATGTGAAGGCCAATTATACTGCTAAGTACATGCAGGTCGACAACGTGGCGTATAGCCTCGAGGCTATAGGAGTGGCTGGACCACCTGGAGAATCCTTACCCATAACACCGTTCCTACTTGTTAAGACCAGGGGGATCCTGACATAGTCCAGTAACCCATAGAGATATTCATATATTTGAATACCACACTGCTCAGTGGTCTAGACATTTCCCAGGTAAAGCCTTACTTCTACAATAAGAGCTCGGGAGCATACGAAGAGATTCCGCATAGTTCTTGGAGTACTGAGGAGCTCTCTAGAGATGGTGGTGCTACACATAGTCTATGACAGAGGTGTATAGTCAGGCGACGATCCTGAATACTCGTAATAACAGCTTCGCCAACGTTACTTAAGAGTAGTGTGGACGTTGATCGGCAGCAAGTCAATTATGGCAAAGTATTCTATGGCTGTGGTACGCTGTTCACTATGGGATTCAACACCCGGAGCTGTCTAGAGAACTTCCTCAGATACCCTCTCCCCCTTCTAGGCAATACCCTTTGGAAATATGCTCTATCCAAGACTTTGTGCATAGAGACCCCTTGGTCTTCAAGATATGCTCTCTAGCACTTACCAGTGCAACTATCCTAGGGCCATCCTCGCTTAGAACAACGGTGATTACTAAGTCCTTTAAACCTCATCACTTGTGGAATGTGCTTAAGCTGCTCCTGGTATTCATCGAATCTACTTACCGGCCTTCTTCACCCCTCTTATGCATACGAAGCCCATATCCTCAAGGCCCCCCTCTTCACGGGGTTCTTGCGTCTATCCACAGACAGGCCCGCCTTGCTAAGCATCTTCTCAACCTCTGCTACTGTGGAAAAAAACCTAGCAACCCTGTAGAGGGGGCTAGTAACTCAGCTAGAGGGTGCCCTGTCTTATCCTTCTCAGCATACCTCTTGCCCCACGGAGATTCACGGGGAACTATACAAGTGATCGCAGCCCCGCCTAACGATACGTGCAGTCTCCCTCAACAGCTCCTGAGGATCGTCGGCGAAGCATATGGTCACCACAACCAAGGTGTAGTCCACGGAGCAGCTCCTGAAGGGGAGGAACTCACCAACACCATGAACAACCTCGATACCCCTCCTCCTAGCAACCCGCAACATCTTCACAGAGGGATCCAGCCCCGGCTCAACCCCTAGGTTAGAAGCGAAGGACCCAGTACCAACACCGATCTCCAGACCAACACCTCTTCGAGGAAGATACTTCGTTGAAGAGCAGGGATGATGGGTGTGCGATGGGCAGCGTGTTCGAATTCTCAAAGTGGCTTCATGGTTAGAGCCCTTACTCTCATCATTCCACTATGCCTGAGATTATAGGGCAATGCTCTTTCGGATGCATAATTAATAGATATGAAGCAAGAGAATGAAAGTGCAGCACCTTAAAGTATGGATAATAACCAATGCTTTAAGTCCTTACGAAGCCGAGGCACTAAGTACTAACTTCAACTTTATCGAGATAGAACTAGGAGCTGCTATACTGGGGTTGCTAGAGATAGTGCACTGAGTGAGACACGGGGCATGTCACTAGAAAAGCTCCAGAATGCAAGAGCGCTGCCACCAAGGTTCTGTGGTGCTTAGTGCAGATAGGTTCTCCCTACTAAGATACGGAAAGCTAAGATATAATTCCCTTAACACTACTTCTATGGTGAAAAGATATGAGCTTTTCAATTGCCATCTAACAAGGTTGTTGGTTAGTTTTGCCAGGCACGGCTTTATGGAGATAAGGCGAAATCGCTGTGATTGGTGGTAATGTTGTCTTTTTAGCACTTGGGATGGGCTCACCCATATATGTTCACAAAGAACGTTTCGTAGGTATGTCTTTGCTAAGAACTTGCTGGAGGGCAACCTTAAAGTGGCTCAAGGAACTCTTCTTGGAGGGGATTTAGAATGATTAGGTAGTCGGTCGTAGTAATAGCAATGAAGAATACTATGAAGTTATTATAACTGCTTGATGTGTTATAAGGCCATGGGGATCAACATAATATCCTAGGTTAAGAGGTAATACTCGGAGGTAAGAGGTTGTCTCGGGAGGTTATGGTTAAGGTTCGTGTGCCATCTCACTATGCTGGTGATGTTGAGAAGGAGGTTAGGCTAGCCTATGCTATAGACCTCTTTATCCGTGGGGTTGTTAGTGTTGAGCGTGCAGCTGAGCTGGCGGGGCTGAACCTCTATGACTTTATCTCGGAGCTGCGGAGGAGAAGGATAACAGCCTATCCCTATAGTGATGAGGAGCTCCGAGAGGAGCTAGGAATTGAATAGTCTGCATACCCGATGCACGGTGGTGAATTCTAGTGTCATCATAGCACTTGCAGAGATAGGCTTGATGGGTATCATGGCATCACTCACCGCGGAGGTCATTATACCACGTGCGGTCTACGAGGAGGTTGTTGTCAAGGGTCGTGGTAGACCAGGCTCAAGAGAGCTAGAGGAGCTAGTACATCAGGGCAAGGTTAAGCTTCTCGCTTCCCGCGATCAGGCGCTCGTGAAGGCGTTGCACGACCTGCTAGGGCTTGGTGAGGCAGAGGGCTATCGCGCTAGCCATTGAATACAACTGCACAGTAGTGCTAGACGATAGGATTGCAAGGTCTAAAGCTAAGTCGATGGGGCTAAAGGTTATAGGTACCATAGGCCTGCTACGAAGAGCCTACGATGAAGGACTGGTAGATAGGAGCGGGCTCGTTCAAGCACTAAGAAAGCTTAGAGAACACGGCTTCAGAATATCTGACGAAATAATACAAGAAGTCCTAGAGAAACTGGAATGAGAGCAGGAACAGGCTATCCACCCACAAGAAGCAGCTTCCCAACAGCTCAACTATGCTATGAGTATAGTGTTCTGATGAGGGGCAAAGATTGTTAAAGCTAGCATTAAACGAGTTGTTATCGAGGCTCCGGAGAACCTACGGGCTCCACCTAGTGAGCTTGAGGAGAGGCTAAGGGTATAGCTAGCCTTGGCCAGGCCCGTAGAATAGCTGGTTTGCCAAAGTGGGACTTCCTAGAGCTGCTAGCTAGGGAGGGTATAGATTCCGGAGTCTTGGCGTAGTGCTCAGCATAGTAATTAGGTAATGTCCATAGAGATCAACACCTCTGGACATAGTTCACCCAGCTGAAGTTTTTAGCATAGATTCATCATTGGTCGTCACCAAAATCCTTCTTTGATTAATAAAGACGTTTAATGAGGATCTGCATGGTACTGAACTGATACTACGACCGCCTGCTGCTTAATAGGTGAGAACTAAGTTGTATGGTGAGATTGTTCTACCAGCTATATACGCGGATCCCTTTACTTGTTGCGTAGTTAGCGACTTCGCTGCCTATATGGGTTCCAGCTAGTATAGGGATAACCTCTTTATCGGGGAATCTCTTCTTAACAACCTCTGCCTTAGCGAGGAGCCTACTGGCATCACTGTGTTTCGGTCTGACCTTTACCTCGACGACGTATACCCTCTTCTGCGTTATGATGAGGAGGTCGATCTCTTCACTATCTACACCGGTGTTCCTCTGCCACGAAATGATCCTGTCGTCAGTAACGCTACACTCGTACGCAATGGTGTCCAGGGTAAACTTGGCGTAGGTGCTCTCCGTTAGAGCGCCGAGAACATCCTCCACATTGGATAGTCTGCGGTTCAGCTCCGAGAGACTGCGGCTATGCTCCGTCAACACCTCCCAGATCTTCTTAATCTCTTCGAGTATCTCGTTGAACTTCCTATCATGTTCCTCTAACCTTTTCTCAATAACCTCAAATCTTCTGTTGTGCTCTAAGAGCTTTCTCTCTATGGCTTCAAACCGTTTATCGTGTTCTAGAAGCTTCTTCTCAATTACTTCGAACCTCTTGTCGTGCTCCAACAACTTCTTCTCGATCGCTTCAAAACGCTTATCATGCTCGAGCAACTTCTTCTCTATTGTCTCAAATCTTCGGTCGTGTTCCAGCAGTTTTCGTTCTATTACCTCGAGTCTCTTGTTCACTTCTTCAAATCTCCTGTCATGTTCAAGACTCTTCTGATAAAGCTTATTGAAATCCTCTCTAAGCTTCTTCAACTCACTGAGTATCTCAAGAAGACCAAGTTTGGCAGCTACTGCATACCTAAACTCTTCGTCTTCCTCTAGCAGCCTCAGCAGTTCTCTCTTCAGTGCTGTGGACGTTAGCTACCCCTCAAACTGAGGATCTTGAAAAGTGTTATAAACGTGGCTCTAGGGCTAGATCCCAGCCTCAGCAAGTTTTTGTTTACTTTTCGTGATTTCTAATTACTTTTAATCCTTTGATCGCTATGAGGTATGCTGATGCCATGTGTCTATCTAACCCTCTCTTCTTCATTACTTCTTTGTGTTCACGACTATGTGTTGTTCCTTTAGGGTCTACTAGTACTGGTGTTAAGCAGAGCTTCAGCGTCATTAGTAGTCCGTGTTGCAGGAATTGTTTCTTGGCGAACCTCGTTATCTTTCTATTACCGCTTGGAGAGCTTACCTTGCTACGCTTCTTCACCACAAAGAGATTCTCGAAAGCCACATAATCTACACCAATTCTTCTAGCATAGCTTAATAGCTCTTTCAGCTTCTTCAACCTAGTATCTCTAGCTTTTTCTCTTGGAAATCCATGTAGCGTTAGCTCTGGGAACCAAGCAGTCTTCATAGCTACTATTCTGCTGTCAGAGTCTATGACGACCATGTTTATCCTGTCACTATTGAGGTCTAGCCCTGCTACCAATCCATATCCTCTACGTTTTGGGAGTGAGAAATGTTTCAGATAGAGGTAGAGGGGTTCTGAAATATGTAGCTCAATCCTACCTTCTCTAAACACTATACGAGCACTATAACCTTCCTTCCTCTGATATGCTAACTCAAGAAGTTCTCTTAGCAATGGAATATATTTCTCGTCAAAGAGTGCTCTGCATTCTATCCATGAACTGTCCCAAGGATACTTGATAAGCACTCGAAAGAACTTAGTGTTTGGAATTATCTTTACGTTTCTATTACCTTTATCGTACTTGTTGCCTCGTGATACAATGAATAGCTTTCTAATATGAATGTGTCCAGGAACACCATTATTGAATTTACACCCCTCAACTATGAGCTTTGCGTGTTTGTACGCTGATTCTAGGTAGATGTAGTTTGGAAGTATCTGATAAAGCTTCTTTGTGACATCCTTCATAGAAGTACCATTCATCACTTCCCGTATCATTAACTCTACAGCCCTCCTAAAGCTCCATGCTAGCCTCACAAGCTTCATATAATCATCGCTTGTCCCTGGAACGAGCTTACCAATGATTGTTACATGAGGCATTAGCTTATCTACGTTACTCAGTTTTAGTGTAGACAACCACTATCACCTCCTTGCCATGGAGATGCCCCATTTTCTTAGCTACGTGCCTCGGTATGTAGATACCTAGGGATTTCCCCCTACCAAGCTTGGATAGCTTAGCAGTAAACGCATAGACTTCACTCATATCTGTACACCATGCATATCTAAGACAGAAAGATTTATAAAATTTCCCGTCTATGTTTAGTACTGGATGAACCCTGTGAGCTAGGCGAGGGGGACACATGGATGAAGCCTCGTGTCGCCTAAGGGAGGTTCGCTCCCGAAGGGAGGCACGGGGCAGATGAAAAGGGGTGATGAGGGCGAGTCACTAGAAGTAATTAAAATTATTTAAAAG
>QMWT01000026.1 GCA_003661775.1 Thermoprotei archaeon | reverse complement strand
GGAGGAGCTAGAACTCGTTGCCATCGCGGCAGCACTAGCCATCCATACAGCTAAGAGGCCTGAAGCTATTATACGTGGGACACCCAGAGCATCTTCTTGGTTTAGGCGTTCACTAGAAGATTCTCTCAAAAGCTCCCAGGACTTCATCGATATGTATCTAAGAATGAGGCGTAGGTGGAGAAGTTGAGCGTGAATCCCCTCGACATCTTCATTAGCATAACTTCACTAGGCTCTGTACTAGGATCCTCGCCTCAAGAGATCGTTGTGAGGTTCTTCTTCATAACATGGGGTTTCATCCTAATACTCCTAGCTCTAAAGAAATTTGAACCTTTGTTGATGTTCCCCCTGGGCATGGGGATGATTCTTGCAAATATTCCTGGGCTTCATCTTGCGCGGCCTCCTCCAACATCTGGCGAGACTATATTTTCGTGGCCAGCTTTCCTGTATTGGATCTACCACTATGTTGTAGCTACAGAAATCGGCCCACTTTTAATATTCTTGGGTATAGGCGCGATCTCTGATTTCAGACCCATGTTAGCATACCCCCCGGCGGTTGTTATCGGAGCTGCCGCTCAGCTAGGGATAATAGTTGTCTCATGGGTTGCGTTAGCTCTCGGATTCAGGCTAAATGAAGCGATGGCCGTAGGAGTTGTCGGTGGAGCAGATGGTCCTACAACCATATATACTGCTACGAGTATAGCGCCCTACCTTGTAGGTCCTCTGGCAATAGCTGTATACAGCTACATAGCCTTGATCCCCCTGATCCAACCCCCGTTAATACGAGTATTAGTGCCTAAGAAGTATCTAAGAGTACGCATGAGTGAACCACGTAGGGTAAGTGAGAAGGAGATAATAGTCTTCTGGCTTGTATTGATAGTCGTGGTCGCGATCCTTGTACCTAATGCGCTACCTCTTGTAGCAGCATTAGGATTAGGCAACATCTTCAAGGAGAGTAGAATAACAGAAGTTGTAGAGAGATACGCCAAAACAGCAGGGCAACAGCTTCTTGACATAGCCACTATCTTGACTATGTTAGGTGTGGGTTCAACGCTTTCATGGGATTTCCTCTCCTCGGTAGCCGAAGTCTCAGGTTTGACCATAGCCGAGTTCTTGGTAAAAGCAGTGCTATGTCTGCTACTAGGTCTGCTTGCATTTGTAGTATCTACCGTAGGAGGCATAGCTATCGCGTGGATGCTGTACTTCGTTACGGGCGGTAGGGTCAATCCAGCAATAGGTTGTGCAGGTGTTTCGGCAGTTCCGATCTCAGCACGTGTAGCTCAAAGAGAGGTCAGTAGGGTTGATCCTACAAATTTTGTATTGCTTCATGCTCTAGGACCTAACGTAGCTGGTGTAATAGGGACAGCGATTGTAGCGGGAAGTTATATAGGCTTCATTAGAACATACCTTCCAGGAGTTGTTAGGTGATGAGCTTATGGCGTACTGAAGAGTGATGAAAAGGAGGGGTTCTGACTATACACGTTTATGAAGATCGTGAAATCGTTAACGAAGTTGTAGATACTCATAAACGCGTACGTAGCAGTGAACACGGACGCAGATATCTCTCCTATCCCTACATCTCCGCCCATAGCCATGGCAAGTCTACGAAGAAACTTTGGTACTAATATCAAGGCTAGAGAGCATAGAATAAGGTTTGAGAATACTAGTAAAGGATTAATATCGAGAAGCATTGCAGTCCAGGGATTGATCTCGATAATCTCGTAAATCATGGAAGTTGTAAGTTTTAGACAGCGATTAACGTTGAAAACAGCGTATGTTATGATCATAGTCAAGGTCATAAATACTAAAGTTGTTAGAGATGCTGCGAATCTGATGCTGTTAAGCGTACAAAATATTCTCCTGTAGTGAATCACAGTTTCGTTACACCCTCTATTGAAACTCTTAGATCAAGATATACAAATGCTTTGGAAAGTAATTGTATAAGGTTTGAGGAAACTTAATATCACGTTCTGAGTATGTATGAACAGTTTCGCCGAACACCCCCCGCTATAATAAGTTATCTTCTCTTATCCTGGGAGCACACAGTGTTCTTAGCTATGCAGAGGTTTACGATGGGAGGAAAAGAAATCAGACCTCATGCACTCTTTGTTGCTAAGCGTTTTAGAAGGTTAACACCTCCACCAGTCAACGGTAAAACCGTAGATAGATATGATGTTTGTTTAGATGATGAGTGTTATGCTCATGCAAGTGTGAGCATAGTTGTCTCGGACGGTATTGGTTACTACCTTGTAGAAGAACCACCATTGGATAACTTAGGAATTAAAGCATTGACAGAGATCATGAACTATATATACCTTAACCTCTCTCTCGAAGTTCTTAAGAATTTCTCGGAGCTCAAGAAAGAGGTGTTCAGAGCAGCTGAGGAGCTAGGAATAAGAGATGTTATCGATGAGAGGATCGAGGCGATATGGTACTACATGCTTCGTGAAACGAAGTACTCTCTAATCACTATTCCGGTAGAAGATCCTTTCGTAGAGGATGTGGAACTTGGGCACTGGAGAAAACCCGTCACAGTTGTACATAGACTTTATAGTGACGTTATTGTACCGGGAGGATTATTCACCAACATAGTATTCTCGAGCGAAGAGGAAGCGAGGTCATTAGTCATAAGACTGGGTGCTAAAGCAGGGCGCTCAGTCAATCTTGCAAGACCAAGGCTCCATGCATCGCTCCCCGAGGGATATAGAGTTGCAGCGACGCTGGGTGTAGTAAGTAAAGGTCCTACATTCAGCATAAGGAAATTTCCTCAGATACCCATCGTGGTAACGGAACTCATACGTGAGGGTGTACTGTCACCCCTGATGGCCGCCTACTTCTGGCTTCTCAACGAATCTCGTCAGTTCTATATCATTGTTGGAGCTTCAGGTGTAGGGAAAACAACATTGCTTAATGCGCTTCTGATGCTATCTCCTCCAACATGGAAAATAGTTGTGATAGAAGATGTTCCCGAGATCATTGTTAGTAAGGAGGACGATGCTTCGAGACCTAGGATAGTGAGGTTCTTGTCAAATGAAAGGGTCTCAGCATTTGAGCTTGCAACAGATGCTTTGCGATACAGGCCAGACATAATAGTAGTTGGCGAGGTTAGAGGGAGAGAGATCGAGGCTTTGGTAAGAGCTGTAGCTAGTGGTGCTGGCTCCGCAACAACATTTCATGCATCTACACCTGATGAGGTTATGATGGCGATGCGCAATCTGCTTCCTCAAGACTTGTTTGCTCTGTTTATCTCTAACATGGGTTCTCTCGCCTTCATAGCTAAGGTGTTCAAGAGCAGAGAGGGACGTTTCGTTAGAAGAGTACTGGGAGTTTATGAGCTCATCGATGGTAATTGGTGTGAAGTGTTTAAATGGATAGGTGAGCATGATAGGCATGAACCCGAAGATCCGGAAAAGGTTGTTGAGAAGTCGCGTGCTATGAAAAGAGCTGCCGCATTCTTAGTCATGAATTTAGAGGATATTTCTAAAGAGCTGGCGATGAGGGCGAAATTTCTAGAAAAACTTTCGAATGAATTGAATTATGGTACAGAGGTAGAAAAATATCAGAACTTCGTTAATAAGATAATTGAATTCTATCGAAGATTGTGGAGTGGTAAGAAATGAGTGATTTAGCTAAAGCCTTCTTGTTTATTGCTGCATCACTATTTACGATACTAAGTTTGTCGCAATACATGAAACGGTATATATTCTTTAAGAACCTCTACCTAGGTTTGTTCAAGAAGATCGTGAATTATTACATAAGGAGACTATGGAATACTGCTGTTGCATGTGGCTATAGATTAACTATATCGAAAATTGAAAGGTCTCTGACGTACGGCCTGACTATATTGTCGGCTTCAGCATTATTGACAGCACTTAACTTTGGTGAATTATTGCTGGGTATCTTCTCCTTAGTACTTACAGTATTAGGTCTAGTTATAGTACTCCGACCTGCGATAATGTTGCTCGTAGCGAATGCTGAGCATAAACACTGTATCCGGTCTGAAATGCCTTACTTCATTATTTTGCTGAGTATCTCTGAGAGTGTTGGTGCAGGTTTCCATTACCTCTTGGATAGAATTGTCAAGATGAAGTTGTTTAGGTGTGTTAAGCGGGAAGCTGAGCTCGTTCTTCGTGATGCTCAGCTGTTTTTCACATCTATTCTCGAAGCTCTCGAGTTTAGAGCCAAGCTGACGCGTTCAGAGCAACTTTCACGTTTCCTATACGGCTACACTGCCCGTATTAGGAGCGGCGGTGATACGCTACCTCTAATAAGAGAGTGGGTTAGAGAGCTCTTAACGCAATTGGAATTCGAGTGGCGCGAATTTGCAGAACGTATTACCGTGATGGGCCAAGTCGTTGTTGTACTATTAGTTCTTGTACCTATGTTGTTAGCAACCGCTGCACTCTTTTTCACCAAAGCTCTGAACATCTTGACATTCTTTCCGATGTTCATTCTGCCTATTATGGTGGGATATGCTGAGTTAACACGTCCGAAGACTTTCAACAGTATTCCGGAGAAAGAGACCTTGTTCTCTGCCATAGTAAGCTTGTCAGTGGGACTGACACTAGTTCTCATGGGGTTTGACAGAGTACTTGCAATATTGATATCATGGTCTATTTTGATATTCTTGGGAGCTATCTTCACGTGGAGAACATTGCAGGAGCTTGTAGAAGGTGACAAAGGGTGTTTAACTGTCCTAAGAAGTATTTCTGAGGCCAGAAGGCTTGGGCTGGAGATGAAGGATGCTGTAAGGAGATGTGTTAGTTCGCCGGGAATACCTGGCCATGTGCGTAGAGTGTTGGACGAGTTCATGAAACTTGGCGAGATGGGTGTACCCTTTACTCAAGCAGCTATTCGTGTAAGAACACCTTCGTTTCTTCTTAAATTAATAGTGCATGCTATAGCGCTAATCATGGAAAGCGGAGGGGGTGAGCCACAGGTACTAGAGGAGTTCTTGGAGTGTATCAGACGTATTCGTGAGATTAGAAGACAGGCGTATGTAAAACTCGCAAGTGTTGCTATGATGGGGATCTTCATGCCCGTAATGATGACGGTTGTGATGTACGTTCTGAAGCCTCTCTTTGTACATTTCTCGCAAATAACTACGCTGCCTTTCATAACTTTTAGCACCGTGGATATAGGTAGCGTGTATAGACAGCTTCTCATGCTCTCTATCCTGGCATCGCTTTCTTACGCTTTAATGATGTCGAGGTTGCTTAGTGAAAGCTTTGTCGGTAAAATACATGTACCGTTCATAGTATCTGCGACAATTAGTATCTTTCTATATAACATATTTATCTCGTGAAGTGTAGGTGGAGCCACCTATGCTCTCTCCGTTCTATACCATCCTATACGCGGAAGGATCATCGAGACAAGAGCAATCAGCCCTTCAAAGATAAAGAATAGCATGTATACGAGAATGTAGAAGAGGGATTTCAAGAGAGTATAACCTCTCCTACGTAGAGTAAAGTACGCGCCTAGCCCCGCCACAATCATAATTGTTAGGAAGTGTAGTAGGGCTATCGTTGCCAAAATATGTATTAGTAAAAGTGTAGTTGTGGCAAACATCGTAGTTACGAATAGTATCAGAGCAGGTATGCAGGATGCCATAACTATAGGAGTTAGGTAAGGTGCTATAACTTGTAGCAAGGTTTTTCCTCTATACAATCTGAAGGCAGCCGCCAAACACTGGTAGTATCCTCTATACCATCTGAGCCTCTGTTTTATGAATGCCTGCAAATTCTTTGGAGAAGATTTTCTACACCATCTTCTTAACATAGCTACCTTGAATCCGTATCTGTAGAAGAGTATTCTTAGATAAGCGTCTTCTGTTAGTATGTGAATAGGCAGGGGGGTGATCCTAGAAAGGACTTCTCTCTTCAGAGCAAAGCAACCGCCATTTATAATGGGATAGCCCGTAGCACGCCACAATCGCAGAAGAACATCTTCGAACCATCCACAGGTATCTATTAAGCTAATTGTTCCTATAACGCCTTCACCGCTCATTTCTACGGGCATGAATACCAAGTCGAAGTCTTGCAAGTACAGAGATACCAAGTTTAGAGTATCCCGGTCTTTGAGTTCAACAGCCGAGTCGAGGAACATTACAATTTCTTCAGCAATTTCTTTAGAGACCTTGTTTATGGCTGAAGCTTTTGAGATTCTTTTACCCCTGTTTATCACGAAGACTACATTAGTTAGATCAGCATAGTTGGTCTTTATGAACTTTATTAAATCTGCGGCATTCGGATCTTCCTCTTCAAGCACGATGTAGAGTTTAATGTGTATGCCTTTTCTAAGAACTTGACTTTTCAAGCTCTCAAGTGTTTTAGAAATGTGTTTTCTCGCTTCACGATAAACAGGTATTACTATGGCTAAAGGTTCATCGTCCCCTTGTAGGCCCTCTTGAGAGGTAGTTGGTGTAAGGTCTAGTGAGGCCTTCCTTATCATGCTTATTATCATTATTACTGCGTATAGTGAGGACGTTATTAGAAACGGGATGTATATTGCAGTCGCGATCAATATTTGTGCTATTGCTGTGCTCATGGTGATACAGCCTTCTACATTTTAGGATATGTTTAGACCTCTTCAACGCGCCATAGCTCTAGATGCAGTTTCTTACACAAAAATTTATCTCTATGCTTTGATGACTCTATCTCACGAGGGGTGCTCATAGCTATGAACAGCAATAATTTATTTACCTAAGGGGTAAAGTAGGAAAGCGCGGTGGTAGACCTTTGTGGCCGAAATGAAGGTCACTCCTTGGGAGGTAGAAGGTCCGGTCGATTACGATAGACTTATAGAGGTATTCGGGGTCAAACCCCTTACCGAAGACCTCATAAGATTAACAGGAAAGTACGCAGGAGAAGTTCACCTACTCCTCAGAAGAAAGGTGTTCTATGCTCACCGTGACTACGATGTGTTTCTAAAGAGATATGGTGATAAGGAGCCAGTAGCGCTCTATACTGGAAGAGGACCTTCTAGTAAGGTGCATCTAGGACATCTGGTTCCCTGGATTTTCACTCGGTGGCTTCAAGAAAGACTAGGACTAGAGCTGTACTTCCAGCTAACCGATGACGAGAAATTTCTATATCATAGAGACTACACCCTTGAGTACACGAACTCTATGGCTTACGAGAACCTCCTGGATTTAATAGCTTTAGGATTCGATCCTAAAAAGACTTTTGTGATAGTTGATAGCGAGGATATTGCGTATCTCTACAACATTGCGCTGAGAGTGGCCAAGAAGATCACGGCGTCGATAGTGAAAGCGGTATTCGGCTTCACAGATTCGACGAATATAGGGATGTACTTCTTCCCCTCTCTTCAAATAGCAATGTGTTTCTTGCCCTCGACTATAAGGAACGAGAAAGTGCTCGTGTTAATACCCGCGGCTATAGACCAAGATCCTTACTGGCGCGTGGCCAGGGACATCGCCTCGAGTTTAGGGTATCCAAAACCAGCCCAAATACACTCAAAATTCCTTCCAGGACTAGGGCCGGGAGGGAAGATGTCGTCATCAAGACCTGAAACTGCTATATACACAACTGATTCGCCAGAGGCAGTATATAGGAAGATCATGAATGCTTTCACAGGGGGTCAGCCCACTGCAGAACTCCAGCGTAAGCTGGGCGGAAATCCTGATAAATGTCCAGTATTTACATACTATTCAATGCTCTTCGAGCCAAGCGAGGAAAAGCTAAGCGAGAGGTATAGGAGATGTAAAGCAGGAGAGATTCTCTGTGGCGAGTGCAAACGCGAGCTTGCGGAGAGAGTTGCGAAGTTCATTGAGGGCCATCAGAAGCGTAGAGAGAGGGCTAGAGATAGAATTGAGGATTTCCTGATACGCACTAAGGTGAGTATTAGGAAGTAGTTATAGCTCCGCGTTCGGAAAGCACTACCATGCCAACACCCGTGATTGTGAAGAGCATGAGAACAATATCTCGGAGCTCTATGACCTCTTGAAGTAGTATATAGGCGAGAAAGGATGCTATGACGGGTTCGCCCAGGGCTATAGAAGTAACTGTACTCGTTTTCACAAACTTAAGCACATAGTTCATTGTTGTATGTCCTCCTAGCATAGGGATAAGGGCTAGCAGTATCAAGAAGAACCAAGTTTTTATAGGATATGAAAAGAGGTTTTCTCCTACAACCAATGCATACACTAATGTTGCTAACGCAGCAATGCCGTATGTTGTTGTAGTGTAGCCTGTGAGTGCAGTACCTCTTCTCCTAGTAGCTCTTCCTATGGAGAAGTATATTGTTGCCATTAACGCTCCCATAAACGAGTACGTGATGCCTAGAGGATTGCTGCTCTCTCTTGTGAGAGTGGGTAGAGCGTACATCAGGGTGATAGAGCTAAGGCTTAGGATAAGCCCTAAGACCTGTATAGGGCTTATTCTCTCGCGAAACAGCACAGCGTCGACTATAGCAGTAAACATAGCGTATGTTATCACTATTGCTGTGCTGAGCCCAACCGGTATTAGAAACAAGCTCTCCATCCATAAAATGAAGTGTGTAGCTAGAGCCGTCCCTGCTATGACGGGCTCAATGCCTATGTAAGGTCTCTCGCCTCTTGCCAATCCGAGTGCTAGTAGTATAACAGTTGAAAGAGCTAATCGCCAAAATGCGCATGTAGTGGCTGAAGCACCGGAAAGTCTAACCAGTATAGCTGCCGATGAAATAGAGAGCATCGCTACAGTTAGAAGAACAGCGATCCTAAGGCGCATAGTCGTTGCACCATTTACTCTACCTAGACCTTTTACTGTGGCTCTGGTTATAAATGAGAAATTCAAAAATGTTTCTTGAGTATAGCAGGTGTTGTGGGATATGGAGGAGTATGTTGATCTAATGCATGTAGTCAGGGAGTGTAGAGAAAAGTGTGCTGAGAGTGGGTACTCGGGAGAAGCTTTTCATGAATGTGTGAAGATATGTGTTGAGAAGGCACGTAAGAGGTAGTCGTGTTACGATGTTGAGCGTTCTTTCAATGCTGTTGAAGGGTCGTGAAGTTTGGTGTAAAGAGCTGGGCAGGCTGTTCATAGGCGGCGATGACGATGTGGAGAGGTTGATGCGCGGTATTCATGAGAGGAGGTCTGCAGAGTGCTTTATGAGCATTGAGTTCTACTTAAAGGAGGATAACAAACAGTTCAGACTTGCAAACCCGTTAATAGTGATCGAAGGCGATAGTGATTCGATAAGATATCTACTCCTTGTTTCATCAGTACTAAGTGATTTCTTGAGTAAACATGGTATTGAACATTACTTCGTCGTAGGACCAAATACTGTAGAACTTGTTACAACACCGTGTTTAATGTTCAGCGATAAAGGGCGGGGTTATTTGTATTACGCTAAGGGACTAGCTGAGATTGTACTTAGAGGCATGAGGACGAAGCTTCTCAAGGCATCGTATACAGCGGCTGGACGTGTTAGCATAAGGAATTCTACAGATATCTCTCGAGGTATACACATCCCCTATGTGACCCGCGAACGTGATTCTTCGTGGATTCTCGTGCCTGCGCACGACATCGAGAGATTTGATGAAGAGTGGTTTAAAGAGCCTTATATTCCTCGAACGAGGATCATTAGGTTAAGGAATGAGTGCTCGGTTCTAGACAAGGAGGCTTTGAAGTTAGCAGAGAAGAGCCTCAATAAGTTAACTGAGATAAAAGCAAGTGCTCGCAGTATTCCCAAGCTTGGACGTTTTCCCGTTATGGCATTGTTACAGGCTGCAAGATACTACCTGCTCGCAGGCGATCTAGATAAAGCGAAGAGCTTTGGTTTGAACAGAGCTATATTCTATGCTTGGGCTAAGAACAGAGGTTACGTATTAGCAGCATTAAGAAGATTCCATCGAGGTGAGAAAGCGCAGTTGCACAAGATAGTCAAAAGCGGTGTTGTTGATGACGAAGTGCCTTTATCGCCACGGGGCTGGCCAGCGATGGGCGATCTTGAGCAGCGTCCTGAGGATTATGATCATGTTGTGGCCAGAAAGATCGAGGAGGTAATGCCTTACGAAATTGCTTGGAAAGCAGCTTTAAAATATGTCAGTACGTTCAATCGCGAGGTGCTTAGGGATCCGCAGAAGTTCTTCAAATATGTGTACGAACCAGTAAGGGACGACTTTATTCAGAAGGTAGTATTGAGGGGAGGCATTGTTGAAAAGCATGCATTTAAACACGCTCTGAGCGATGTTAGCAAGAGAGGCGAACATACAAAAACGCGTGGGAAATCAGAAGAAAAAGACTTTCCGAGGCGCAAATTTGCGACGCTAGATAGATTCCTTGGCAGAGAATGAAGAGGAGTTGAATTGCGTATTTCAACATCTATGGCGGTGGGATTTTAATAACGAAGTTTTAACACGTCCTCACAAAGCCTTAGCGAAGATATAGATGTATCGACGAAGATTTCTTTGATGAGCTTGAATAGCAATTCTTCTTATTCATAGCTATACTATACATAGAGATAAAAGCTTCGGTCTTTGCAACATCTACCCCGTACTAAGAATTTGTCCATGTAGAGATATGATGATGGCCTTTCTTAGAGAAGTCGGACATTGTAGTGAAAGAATTATTTTTGACAAACAACAGCCTTATCTTCGATCTACAAAGCTACTTCATTGCAATAACGGTGAGGGTACCTATTGCTGTAGTTGGTACAGATGTTATGGCGTTGGCACTCAAAGGTAGGCTGTTAATCTACGCTCTAAGTAAGGTAAGCACTTGCGTAGAAATACTACAAGTTCTGACGTTTCCATGAACCGATAATCATTCTTAGAGTAATGCGAAGTTATCTCGAGCAATCTCTCAAGACAAACCATCTCCTCACGAATCTTGGAGTCTATACACTTTATTAGCTTGGTCTCTATTATTCTCCCGATAACTGTGACCATATGTCGCAATGCGTATTCCTCGCTCCGATTGTTAAAGTTATTGCCAATTAACTTATTTATTGTACGTATAGCTCTACGTAGTACTAGCCTTCTAAAGTCATCAAGGTAGCATTCTTCACCATTCATTGTTCACTCTAATGTGTTTAATAGTAGCAAGATATTTCTCCTATTCTGTAGTTTCGAGACTAGGTGTGCAAGGATTTGCATGAAGAACTCCTTCAGCATGTGATTGATGAAGGTCTTAGACTTGGTGCGCAGTATGTCGAGGCTAGGCATCAGAGGAATATTATCAGGAGGATTTCGTGTCGCAACGGCGAAGTTCTGGCGTTAGAGAGCGATGTGCGCGAAGGTATTGCGATAAGGGTTTTGTATGAGGGTTCTGTAGCTTTTGCTGCAGTTAGCAGTGTGCGCCAAGATGAGGTTATGAAAGCGCTTGAAAGAGCTATAGCTCTCGCTAGATCAGCAAAACCTCTGCTCAAACTCCGCTATGGGCTCTCAGAAGATAGGGTTGGAAGAACGAGGTACAATGTGTATGTAAAGAAAAGGTTCGAAGATATTGATGTTGGGGTTAAGATTGCCGAGTTAAGAAAATTGTGGAGGAGCGCTAATGACGCAGTAAGAGAGAGTAAGCTTGGTTCTATGTATGTGTCCTATATTGAGGAGAATGAGGAGAAGTCAGTTGTTACAAGTGATGGAGCGTTTATCGAATCTCATATCCCACGGCTCTACATGCATGTAAACATGGTGTTGAATAATAATAGTAAAGGTACCCTGCAGAGATTCCTTGAATTTGGTGGAGCGGGCGGTTTTGAAATTTATGAGCAATGGAGAGCCGAGGATAAAGTGGGCGATGAAGCTAAGAGACTAGAGAGAGTATTGCTTAAAGGAGTGGAGCCTCCTAAGGAACCAATAGACGTTGTTTTAGGAAGTGAGATCGTAGGACTTGTGGTTCATGAAAGTGCTGGGCATCCTATGG
>QMWT01000025.1 GCA_003661775.1 Thermoprotei archaeon | reverse complement strand
TTGGTGCACGGGGATCGCTTCTTACTACACCCTCAACCTGCACAACACTCTCCAGGGTCAACTCGTCGAAGAGTTTCATTATCTCTTCCGGAACAGAACCTGCTCTGAACGTAACTTGTATAGTACCGCTTCCATCTCTCAGGATCAGAAACTTTACCTTCCCTAAGTCTCTCTTCAGATGAACCCATCCCGCTAACTTGACGTTCTTGCCTTCGAGGTCTGGCGTGACTTCTACTGCTAAATGAGTTTTGTAAGCGGTTTCCATCTTTGAGTACCTTACCGGAATTTTTCTAAGAACTTCTAGTTGCTACGGTGTAGGTAATTAGTTTTCCGCAACCGAAGAAAATAATTTTACACGAGCTTTATCCTGAAGTTATACTTGAACAACTGGGTTAACAACGTTTCTATATCTTTCATAGGTGCGGGCAGCAGACGTGCGTCGTACCTGGGCATTCTGATCACGTGTTGGACGCTGCCGTCGGGTAACCAAACGGTGTTTATACCCATAATACGCGCTGGAGCAACTATCTGTGAAACCATTGACTTCAAGTCATTGCTATTCCTCACGATCCTAACCTTAAAACCGCCTAGTCTTTCGGAGAGTAGCCTGCTGAGTCTTATGAGCGTCTGCTGAGGCACCGTATCAGGAATGTCTAGTATGACCACGATCATACGGCCCTGCTGAACCGAACGCACATAGCTTGACTCTTTAAGAAAACGGAAGTTCGACTGATTCTCTTCTATGTCCAAGAGCGCTTTCATTAATTCCACGTCCAAGTTCGATACTACTCCGCTATCCACAAGTCTTTGACATCTTGGACAGAGAATGCCGCTCTTAATACATATGTAATCTAGTGGTATTCTCATTCTACGTCCCTCACCTCATCATAGGCACTGAGCCTCCCGCAAAACTATCTTTTACACCAGAGACAAGATTCATTCGAGGAATTAAAATGTTGTTAGTAGACTGTTTACAACTAATATACTTTGCATAACTTATAAACCCTTGTTCCTACTACTACGCAGGTGTTGATAAGTGGCAGTGCTTGATCCGGAGCTAATGAAGATCGTGGAGATGAGAGCGCTAAACAAGAAGATCTGCAGAAAGTGTGGAGCCGTCAATCCTCCCTCAGCAACTCGCTGCAGAAGATGTAGAAGTAGAAACCTTAGACCTAAACGAAAAGTAGCTACGAAGAGATGAAGCTGAGGTAGAGCGCCAGACGAGGCTGTAGGCGATGCCCTACAATCTCAAGCAACTAGCTGAGGCTATAGAGAACCTGAGGTCTATAGGATTCGACGGTGTTATAGTAGGCAGCACGACTCTCCATCTCGCTCTCAAAAGAGGTGAGCTAGAGGACGATGTAGACCTATTTGTTACGAGCTGCAGTCCTTTTATGGAGGAAGACAGGTTGCGAGAAGAGGCGCATCGACGGGGGTGGTCCGTAGGCTATACTGAGCTTGGGACGCCCGCCGTGATCATGAACATAGATGGCAGCGACATACGTGTAGAGCTTTACGAGAATATTCACGATTTCTACATACCGGAAGAAGTTTTGAAACTATGCACGCGCAGAATAACTGTTAGTGGTACAGCTATACACCACTTAGCGGTAGACTGCTGGCTTATTTTAAAGGCACGCCGAGGCTCAGAACAAGATCTAGAGACTCTCCTAACCGTGAAGAGGCTCGTATCCAAGCATGTTATAAGGCTTGACCATTCGTTGATGAAAAGAGTGCTTGAGCTTTACGAGGATGATAAGGGTTATATATTATCAAGATTAAGATCCGTAGGGTTGGCTCCTTAGGGTTTTAACTCCACAAACCTACTTAGTTCCGCAGCGACTTCCTTTAGACCTAGTTCCTCAAGCGTTGACACTCTAGGAATTCCTCTCTCATCCCACCCTCTAAGACTGTAGTAGGTTCTCAACATCTCTAGATACTTGTCTCTATCTAGCTTAGCTCCTTTGATGGGGCCTCTCGATAGAGGTTCCTCAAACCAGCGTGCAGGCGGAATATCCATTTCTATACTCCAGCTAGATGCATATTCTCTGACCCAGAATGCTCTTATCAATGTGTAGACTCTATCTCCAAGCTTATACAGGTCATCAAGGGTATAGCTGTAGCCCGTAATAGCCCTCAGCAGTTCTACATAATACCTTAGTTCGAGTCCTAATTCTACCCACGGTAGCCTGCACGCAACAAGACATTCGAAGACTCCGCCACGTATTCTCTGAAGTTCTATCACCTTAGCAACTTTTTCACGTCCATATCCGAATCTATCCACCTTTACCTCCCAGGATATTACCCATGCATCTTTATGGTGTGCTCCTATTGCTGAAGTTCCGTAGGCCAGCGCCATTGCCGGGGCTCCATGGCAATCATAAGCTGAGATCTCGAGCCCTTTAACGTGCATAGCCCAACGCTCGGAACCTCCCCCTATTTTATGAGCCATTCTCTTAACTCCTTCAGCTAGAAGGTTACCTAAGCCTCTCCTATACGCGGTGTCTACGACAAGCTCTCTAAGCTCCTTAAATTCTCCCCATTCTATTTTTTCGCTTATCAACCTCTTCTCAGATGCCTCAATTAAGAATCCTAGACAGTTGCCCAAGGAGATCGTGTCGAGACCCAGCTCATCTGCCAGCCTATTAAGAACTGCAACTTTTCCTAAGTGTCCTAGTCCCATATTAGATCCCAGCATGGCAACGTTTTCATAATCGAGTTCAGAGTATTTACCTTCAGAGTCCATCACGACGTTTCCGCAGGGCATAATGCATCCTGGACAGCTTCTCTGCAGCACTTTGGCCGCTTCCATGCTATAACCGTCTATCAAACGATACATATCAAACGTACCTTCTCTAAAGTTATAGGTTGGGAGCACAGCTGCCGTCTGTGCCCACTCAATTGTGGCCATAGTCCCTTGTCTTACCCAGAAGCTGTACCCTCTACTCTCACGAATGCTTTTCAGAGCCTCGGCAGCTATCTTCAAAACTTTGTCCTTGTCAGCAACGCTAACCTCCTTGGTACCTTTCACAACTATCGCCTTAAGGTTCTTAGAACCCATGACAGCTCCCATACCAGGCCTTCCACCCGATCTTCCCTCCTGCGAGATGATAGTTGCATAGAGTACCTTGTTCTCACCGGCAGGACCTATGGTTAGAATCCCGCAGTCTTTACCGTGAGCTTCCTTGAGTATTCTCTCCGCTTCAAACGTGGTTTTGCCCCAGAGCCCCTCAGCACTGAGGATGTACGCCTTATCATCCTCTATATACAGGTATGAAGGTCTCTTAGCCCTCCCCTCTATTATCACGGCATCGAACCCTGCTCTCTTCAGATTTACTGCTGCCCAGCTACCTATATTACCATCGCCGTAACCACCGGTCAGCGGGCTCTTAGCAGCTATAACCATTTTTCCTGTACTTGGACCCGGCAAGCCCGTTAGTGGGCCCACCGCTAGAACAAGCTTATTCTCAGGAGATAAGGGGTCTACCCCTGCTCTAAGCTCATTCCATAGAAACCACGCGGCCAGACCTCTACCGCCCATAAACTTTAGCAACACATCCTTATCCAACTCATGAATCTTTACCTCACCACGACTTAGGTCAACTCGTAGTACTCGACCCCACCAACCCTTCAAGCAGAGAACACCCCGAAGATCATTAGGCTCATTTAGAAATAAAGCATACTCTGCAACATCGTTTTATCTGCAAAACTCTTTACCGTCTAAGTCTATGGCGAACCCGGGTGCGGTTGTGCAGAGAGAATTCTCAACTTTGTTTAACAACACCGATAAGCGTAAAGGAAAAGGAGATTCCGAGAGAAGACGCAAGGCCAACGATCTCGCATTAGTGTTAACAGCCGAAATAGATAACACAACTATATACTGCTTCGAAGGGAGGGCTAAGAAGGGGCTAAGAAAAATCGTTTGCTGGGCTCAGGACCGTATGGATGACGATAACATGGTTTAACAGTTCAAGAGATGATGTGTGCACCTCCTATCTGACGCATGATGAGCGGTAAGAGTGCTGATACTAATCAATTGCCCGGATATTCATGATCTTGTTGATGAAGAAGCAGGTTTATGGAGCCGCGGCCGGGATTTGAACCCGGGACCTCCGCCTTACCAGGGCGGCGCTCTACCAAGCTGAGCTACCGCGGCCCTTCATATCCTCCTCCGCTCCTACCTAAAAAGGATGTTTGCTACTTGCTCCAACACCTCGCGAGATCCTTCTATAGGTACCATATTCAGCAATCCTCTCTCGGCATACTTTAATGCTTCTTCCTCCAACGGATGCAATTTCTTGGAGAGTATAACTATGCTGTAGGGGGGATCTCCACAATTATCGCATTTCTGCAGCAGCTCTCCAAGAGTTCTCACACATACTCTGTGGCTCGGAGTCCCGATACTTGATAATATTACCACTCTAGTCTGCTCCTCCAAAACCCCCTCATTTCTTTTCTGCTCAATAGAGAATAGTATCTTTAGTGCCTCGCAGGGGGTCATGATGTAGCCTCTTTCTAAGTCCATCTCCAGGAGGAGAAGCGTGTGAAGACCTCTTTCAAGATTTGATTTTATAACCTCGTAGGGGTACTCATAAACAACACCATTCTTAGGTGAAACCACGGTTACGGACTTACCCATTTTGTAAGAAAGGAGCCCCAGAGCCCCAATAGCGCAGCACTGGATAGAGGGGGCGGGCACTACTACAGCTCTTATTCCCGAAGCCGCCGCCTCTACAGCCAAGGCATTATGCGTAGTAGCTATCATGGGATCTCCTACAACCGCGACACACACATCTTTGTCCTGCGATTCCCAGACTATGCTCTCGATACCTTCACCTTCAAGCATAAATCGTTGCGCTAACACAACATCTTTACCTGTACTCTTCAAGATCTTTAGAAGCTCCTCCACCACGTACTTAGGTCCGCTTGTATAGGCATCTATTATTATCTTATCGCAGCGAGCTAAAGCAACCAAACTCCGCAAGGGTATGAGGTCTAGATACAGTCCCAAACCGACTAGGAATAGCAAGTCTATCACACTTGCATTAATTTCGTGAATTGAAGAGCTTTCCTGTGAACTGATGAAAGCACATAGAGCCTCTTCACATGAAATCTTCGGGGCATGAACTTTATTAGGGATCGGGGGTGGTTATACGCTGAGATACTGCTCCCATCATCCATCGCCACCCTTATGGCTTCCTCGACCGTTATTATCGGTATGTCATCAATAAAAACCATAACATTGCTCCTATCCCCGCCCACGTATCTACGAAGCTTATCGGAGAGTATTCTGAGTTTCATCACTTCCTCATCGTCCTCCTCCAGCTCGTCATCACTAAACCTTGAATAATCCACTATCACCTTATACCCCCTTCTGAACAAGAAAGCTCTTATCAACTCCTTAACCTCGTTATCTACACTCGGATCCTCTAGTGCTTCAACCATAAGTCCCAAGAACCAGCTGTCATGCCAAAAGAAGATCTTTCCTTCCTCTACAAGTTTCCTCACTCCTTGGACTGTGGCAAGCCTGCTTGCCAGCACATTATCTCGATAGCTCTCCATGAGCTTCTCGTATATTATCCTTACGAGAAGCTCGTACCCCACTATGGATTTGTGGTAATACACAGCTCGGTACATGTGGAGGCGTGCTAAGTAGAAGTTTTCAAGAGCTTCAAGCCCTTTCTCTGCTACTGCCAGGCTACCCTCTCTGTCCACAGTTATGGTGGCTATTATTCTGTGGACATCTATAGCTCCGTAGGTAACACCTGTGTGCAGAGCATCTCTGAGCAGATAATCCATTCTATCAACATCGAGATCTCCGGAGAGTAACTGGTTGAATAGAGGTTCTCTGTGTCTGCCCTCGAGTATAGCAACGACGCTCCAGGGGTCGAACCCGTTATCCTCTATCGCAGATCTTATGTATGGGTCTCTCAACACTATCAGCTTGGTAAGTTCTTCATGCGTAAGCGGCGGGTTCACTGAGGAGTAGTAGGGTTCTATTGCATGGCTAAAAGGTGTATGCCCAACATCATGGAGCAGAGCTACGATTCTTAAGAGCTGCACATCGTCTTTAGAATATATATAGCCTTCGCGGTACAGCTTCGTAGCCATAATCCCCATAATGTGCATAACTCCGAGACTGTGGCTGAAACGAGTATGCGTAGCACCTGGATAGACATACCAAGCAGATGCTAACTGCTTTATGTAGCGCAATCTCTGGAAAGTCGGTGTGTCAACAATATCTATCTCGGGCTTCGTGAGTTCGATGTAGCCGTGGATCTCGTCATATACACGCTTAACTCCTCGCATACCTTCGGGCAGCCCGTTCAAAACTACCACACTCCTGAGTAGCTAGCTCTGTCTGCAGCGGATAATCTTATTATGTTGCTTCAGAACTCAGCAAGCCCCTTCTTGAGAGCAGCACCCAAACCTCTTGACCACACCCCATATACTTTCCACAACATCCCTCTTCAGAAAACTCTTCCGTCTCATGAGCTCTGACACCGGGTCTTTTACCGGTGGATAGATGTCCCGGCAAAGCATTATCAAACTCGCCGCTATCTCCAGCGCCTCAGACTTATCTACGCGCCCAGCAACACGCCATAGCTCTCTGAGGAAATCTTGCAGGTGGACAACACTGGGAGCCACCTCAGTTACCTCTAAGCCCTCCTTCAGGCTCTTCACAACTTTACCAAACTCCCTGCCTAGAGCTCTGCTATAGGGTCCACGAGAATACCACTTGAACTTGTACCCGAGGTCTATACCGAAACATGATTGCGCTATATAGACAACCTTTTGCACTATCAACCTGCTTCTGAGATCATCGCTTTCGGGCTCTAGCTGCAGGAATCTCAGCAATGCTGCAACTTCTCTGTATCTACCCATATTCTGCTCCCAGCTTACTATAGGTATAGAGGTATTACCATTTAAACAAGGGGGTAAGCGTAAATGTTTAACAACCTCGCCGAAATTTACGGAAAACGCATCCATGATTATTTGTTGGTGGACCGGCCGGGATTTGAACCCGGGACCTCTCGGGTGCGAACCGAGCGCTCTTCCAGGCTGAGCTACCGGCCCTCCACGGTTTTCAGCCCCGAACAACCTATTTAAGTATTGGTTATCGATACGATTGAGGGGGGTTTATGGAGCAGGGTAAGGTAGCTGCAGCTCGGGGTGCATATGAGATTTTCCGAGAGATATGCAGAGATGGGTGCGTCGTTGGTATTGGCAGCGGCTCCACCGTTAAGAAGTTCATAGAGATTCTAAGCTGTAACTCTCCACAAGTTTCAAGGTCTTTCTTCTATTCATCTAGTTTGGATACCACGTATGCATTGTCTAAACGAGGGATAAGAACAGTTGAACCCTTCTCACTGGTCGATGACCAAATCGACGTCTATATAGATGGCGCTGACGAAGTTTCCGAAAATCTTGATATGATTAAGGGTGGTGGAGGCGCACTTCTTCGCGAAAAGGTGTTGGCTTCTCTATCAAGGTACCGTATATTTATCGTAGATAGCACCAAGCTCTCACCACGTCTGGGTTCAAAAACACCTGTACCTGTAGAGGTAGTACCATTCTCGACACCGTTAGTGTTGAGAGAATTGAAGAGATTGGGATACGGATACATCTTGAGGAGGGGACGCGGTAAACTAGGACCTGTGGTTACCGATAATGGAAACTTCATAGTAGATGTATATACAGGTCCTATCTCAGATCCCGTACAGGTAGACCGCCGTCTCACCACTATAGTAGGTGTTGTTGCAACGGGTATTTTTCCGCGGGACTTCGTAGACGTTCTAGTAATAGGATACGAAGATGGTGGATATAAGGTCGTGTTCAAGAGATAAAAGTACATCACGCCTTACTTCCTTGACCACCTTTACCCATCTCTTTAACCTTTTTGATTATCCTCTTGGCCTTGGAGACATCGTCTTCTATCACATTCCCTGTAACCACTATATCTGCGCCTGCACGCGCGATTTCCTCAGCTATTTCAGGTGAGCGAATTCCTCCACCTACAATGAGTTTCGCTCTTACCAAACTTTTCTTGACACACGATACGGTTTGAGGAGGTACAGGACGCGGTGCACCAGAGCCCGCCTCGAGATATATGAACTTCATCCCCAACATCTCCCCAGCGATCGCGTAAGCGACCGCAAGCTCAGGCTTGTCGTAGGGTATGGGCCTAGCTCTACCTATGAAACCTGCTGCTCCGCCGTACCCAACTATTATGTATGCTGTGGGCAGAACCTCCAACCCGTACCTCCTTACTATAGGCGCTGCTGTGACCTGAGCACCCGTGACATAATAAACATCGTCAGAGTTAAGCAACGACATAAAGAGTATGGCGTCGGCCTTCCTCGAAATACCATTCACGTTACCCGGGAAAAGTATCACTGGAAGCGCTGAAGCTCTCAGACCTTCAACAACAACGTCGACATCGCTTTCAGAAACCGCTAAACTTCCACCTACGAGAAAAGCATCTGTTCCTGCTTCGGCGAGCTCCTCCGCTAGCTTAGGCAGTTTCGCTAGGTCTATCTTCGCAGGGTCAACTAGTGAGAAATGCACTACTCCACCTGATCCAAGCTTCTCCTCAATGTATTTAGCTACTTTCCCTCTCCACAGCCTCAACAGGTTCTACCTCTTCACTTATTTCCTCCGACATCTCCTCACTGCAGAAAGTCTCTGCTTCACCTTTAGCATAGGCATCGAGAAATCTTGCATAAACATCCACAGGCTGAAATATCTCAGGAACATTCTTCACTACACAACGAAGTCCGCACTCAGAGTTTGTGCACACTATCCGCGCTACCCTGGCATCACGGTCTATGGATATAGATAGCGTTACCTGCCCACAAACTGGGCATTGGAACATCGTTGGGAGCTTCTTCACGACCCTAATCGGCTTCTTATATCTCTTTCTCCTTCTCCTACCCACTTTTCTCAGCCCCTTACACTTAGCTTACCACTTAGCTTCTTTTTATCCTGTTCATATTAGCCGAAGATGCCGAGCAGTTACTAGTATTTTACGAATCCCGTCTAGGATACTGTGAAAGCAATCTTCGCAATTCGTTGCTTCTACTCCGCAATATCACTTCGAGCAGTATCTGCTTTACAACCTCATAGTTACTTAGTTCCAATACCCTGTACATACCTCTGTTCACGGCCTCGTCAAGAGTTTGGATATGGTAACACCTCTTTTTAATACCTCTAGAAGCCACGTTCACTACATAATCGTGACACGTACAAAATCTACCCGGTATCAACAGGTAGTCTCTTTCAACACCGTGGAATATCCAGAGATCTATGCTTCGCCCTTCTTCTCTGTAACGGATTAACAAGATTCTTCTAGAGCTTAGTGCTTCTTTGATCTTGGCAGAATAGCTGTTCATGGTGGAGGACCTTTCGCGGCGTACTTCTTAATGAAAGCTTTTTCAACATCTACCTCGAGCAGATTAGCCACAGAGAGAAGCCATGCCAGAACATCGGCTATCTCTTCTTCAATGTTATCCCTATCTCCTTCAAGTATCGCGTTAGCAAGCTCACCAACTTCTTCAACAAGCCAGGTAAAAGTTGCGTATAGACCTCTAGCCTTATCACGACCGTAATAAGCCTCTCTAATCAAGTGCTGAGCTTCAGAGATTTTCATACCTAGCCACACCAGTTACATTGTAGACGCCAACTGTTTTTATTACCCGCTGCTCAAGCTATAATGTGGAAACAAGCCATGCCAGCTAGGCAACGCAGAAAGAGAAGTTCTTCTAGAAGGAGAAGACCAGGAGGTCTAGCCAGCTACGCTGGTCTCATAGCCTTCTATGAAGATGTTGAAGGCGGGATAAAGCTCAGCCCATACGCGATAATAGCCATGGCAGTTGCTACTATAGCGATCGTACTCATATTACAGATCTTGATCCCGCCTATATAACATTATTTTCTAACGCTAAGCCTCCCAGCGTACGGTTAACTCAATAAACCCTGCAAAGATCATTACATATTCGCGGAGCCCCGATCCCGCTGGCGGCTACGGGGGTCCACCCCTGTGGAAGCACCACCCTCCGCGCGGCACCCGGGCCCCGCAAGGGGCGCGGGGAAACCCCGCGGCTCCGGCACAGAAACGACACGTCCACCAGCATATGAGGATGAGGCGGCGAGGGCTCCCGGGTAACCGGGGGCCAGCTAACCCGCCGACGATGCTGGTGGGAGCGTTGAAACGGCCGACCCCGGGGGAGTAAGGCCGAGTAGCGCCGATGAGGGCCGCGCGAGGTGCGGGTAGGCCGCTTAGCCAAATGCCGCCGCAGTACAGAAGGTGGGCTATAGCGGGATCGGGGCTCCGCCCAGCACCTCCACAGGAAGCAGAGGGGTCGGTAATACTCCTTCAGACAATGCATCATTGTCTAACTTAATTAGGTTCACGAGAGCTACACCCCTATAGTTCTGATGCATAGCTTTGAGAATCGTAGCTACAAAACATTAGATCACTGTAGTTATGGTTTGTATAATTATCACGATCTTGCTTCTATATTGGATACTTCTCGTAAGTTCCTCAATCATACTGTAGCTCCACTAGAAACTGTGGGGTCTGGAACCAGTTCTCGAAGATCCATGAACAAGTACTTGGGGAGCTGTGGGAAAAAGGTGGGCTCTACAGGAAACAGAGGGGTCCTTTCAGTTTACGAGAATTTTTAGCAGGTTGCGAACATCACGTACGTGTATATAGGGCGTATCGGGCAGTATCTCTAAGGGTCTCCACAGTCTCTTCTCCAAACCAATTCTCTTCAATGGTTTCAGTAGATGCTTCATTGCTGAGGGTGGTGGTACGTACACACCAGCAGCTATCATGCGCGGGTTGAAGGAGCGCTTTTTCGTTAGGAACTTTACACGGTATCCGCATTTCCTGCATCTATACCCTTTATCCTTGCCCAGCGACTCCATGGAGCCTCCACACCTAGGACAGGTAGGTACAAGTGTTATCTCCAAATCTTGCAGTTTAACGATCTCGATCTTCTCTACGTGGAACGACAGCCTGCCATCACTCCAGAGCTTGGCAGAACCTAAGACCTTGACGATATCCCCCTTGGTGAGCTGTGACGCGATCTTCGTAAGCCCTGTCTTTTTAAAGAATACGAGACGTATACACCCGCTATCGTCACAGCCTACTAGAGATACGTGTCCCCCAGGTAAACGCTGGGGCTCCGAAGCTATTGTGAGAAGCAGGGATGCTGTTCTGTAAGGCTTCACATCATCTGCTTTGCGCGGCACAGCATGGTCGTCGGTGCCCTGGTTCGTTCGGAACACAGCCCACGCATCTATAGTTTCACAGACTGTTATTTTGTCAAGTGCCTTCAGTACGGCATTTAAGTCGTCGCCCCTCACCCCGTAGAGAACAGGGTCAGGTCCATGCGGAGAGATGAGTATACGCACCCTGTTTCTGGGCAGGTACTCTACATTATTGAATGTGTACGCCCCATATTCGCGATCGTATTCTATGACACTCTTAGCGTCTATGCATCTATAGGGAGACTTCTTATCTGCAGTTCTGTAGGTCAGAAGCTCGTAAGTGTAATCGCCTCTGTAGAGCCACCATGATAAAGCTGCTGTAGCACCTACAACACCTCTTCCACCGTCCACAATCGCGTTATCCCTGCGTAGAAGCTGTTTCACATAGTCTTCAACCACGTAGTCCGATACAGCTAACCTGTAGAGGTCTCTGAGGTATTTTGGTAGAGAGCCTCTGATAATCACCACTCCGGGTTCCTGATCCGGACCAGCGAAAATCTTTGCGTATTTATGCACAAACCTGAGTACCAGTTCCACAACATCTTCAACATTATCCTTAGGAACTTGGAGATGTATGGCTACGGCTCCGTTTCCACGGGTCTTCCAGGGTATGGAAGGATTCAGCCTTACCAGGTGTGGGAGATCTAATAATTTGGCATTTCGAAACTTTAGCAGAGCGTAGCACAAAAAGGCAGCGAGATGCGTCGTACACCCTCCATTGTAAGAATCGAAATCGTCTAGACCTATATGCAGCTCCTCCACGATCTACTTCTGCCTAAGTTTTGTCTCCACAACTATCATGGTTAAGGTTGAACGTACCTTAGGGATCTTCCTTATGCTCAGCGTTATTATCTCCTTAAGCTTCTCGGTAGTAGGTGCTTCAACCTTGGCTATGATATCGTATACTCCGTAGACTATGTATGCTTCCTTGACACCTTCGACATTCATGAGCTGGTTAAGTACCTCCTCCTCGGCACCAATATCTGTGTTTATAAGTACGATCGCTTCAGGCACTCTAGCCTCACCGCATCTTTCAAGCGAGCTCCGGAATAAAAATATTATTCATAGGAAGTCTTGATCGGGATAGTAGGTGCTGTGAGTATGGTTAAAACAGTGTTGCCGAGGATCATGGTTGTTGACTACGGTGAGGATGACCCGTCGAAGTGTACAGCTAGGAAGATGGTTAGGAAAGGTGTAGCTACTAGAATAAGTGTTAGGGGAATT
>QMWT01000024.1 GCA_003661775.1 Thermoprotei archaeon | reverse complement strand
GCACCCTGGTTACGCCCTAGCAACTTTTCTAAAAGTTTATGCGCCGTGAAACAAGAGAAGTTAGGTGCAGGCTGAGCAAAGTGCAACTTATAGGATGGAGAAAGCTGCTAGAGATCATTAAAAGGGCTGATGCTATACTGGAGGTAGTTGATGCTAGAGACCCTCTCTCTACCAGAAGTCAACGACTAGAATCGATGGTTAAGCGAGAGGGCAAACAGTTACTTGTGGTTATCAACAAGGCGGATCTTGTACCCCTCTGGGTTTCCAGAGGCTGGGCTCACTATTTCCGCTCACAAGGTTACAAGACAGTGTTCGTCTCGACAACTCATCACTACGGGACGAGGAAATTAAGGAGAGCTATTAGGGAGGCGGTACCGCTAAGACCAGCTGTGCTGGCTGTTGTAGGGTATCCGAAGGTAGGCAAATCATCGCTGATCAATGTTTTAAAGGGTAAACACTCAGCCCAGACAAGTCCTTACCCCGGCACACCCGGCTATACAAAGAAGGCGCAGCTGTACAAAATAGGTGAAGATCTTTACCTCATAGATACCCCCGGAATTATACCCGTCGAAGGAGGAGAGCTCGAGGGGGTTATAAGAGGTAGGCCCATCGAAAGCATAGACGAACCCGTTAACATCGCGTTAAAGCTCATCGAGAGAATCATGAAGCACGTACCCACAGCATTCAATAAGGCATACGGCATAACATCCAAAGAGCCTATGCAGATACTCGAGGAGTTAGCGAGACGTCGGGGCTGGTTTTATAAAAAGAGTGGAGAACCTCTGATAGAAGAAGCAGCGAGAGCAATCATAAGGGATTTCCACAACGGGAAAATACCGTACTATGTACCACCACCACAAAACTACCCTTAGCATTCAACCACAGCCACGGCCCTCTTGATCCTATTCAAAGCCTTTTCGAGTTCTTTTCCTCGTAAACTGAGCTTTTCCGCTATATCTTTAACAACTTCTAGGCAGAGAGGCTTACTCCGCGATAGCTTCTGCGTCTCGTAAACTAGCCTCGAAAATTTATCAGAAAAGCTCATCGAATCCACAATGGATCTGTTAATATCCTTCTCCCATCTAGCATTCAACACAATCTCAACGACTTTGTTCAGCCTATCGGGTACCCCGATAACGCTACCCCATAAGCGCAGACTTCTTCTCTCTACATTCATCTTATCGAATTCTTCTATCAAATACATAGTGTATGTTGCATAGGGTCTGGGGAACTCCTTATCGATAATACCTCCTAGTATGAAAACATCAGAATCTAGATCGGTTCTCTTCAACTCGGTAGGAGCATAGGGATCAAGCATCACAACTTTCTTGGGTTTTATTTTGCTGAAAAGTTCAGCAGCCGTTACGTCTAGCAAAACTACTTTATGACGTAGACCCCACTCCCCTATCTTGTTCTTGACCTCGGGAGGTGTAGGAGCTATTACCAAACAGTCATCGAACAAATACGACCTTATTGTTGACAGAAGGACTAAGAACTGTTTATAGAACTCATTCTTCTCGGTATCGCTTAGGATATCCCATAGTACCATGTCTATAACAAATACTGGTTTTCTAGGCCTTAGTTCATCCGTTAACTTGACTATTTTATCGTGAGCTTTTTTAGCAGTACTAGCAGGCTCTATAATAAGCTCTGTCTCCACACCGCTGCTACGTTCAAGAACGATGTTCACCCCTTTGTACTGGGAAACTGGATAGCCTCTACACACTCCCTCTCTAAGCACTATTCTGCCTAGCAATAGATCCACTGCTATCCTCTGAAAAAGTCCGGTGCCAGAGAAGGTATATTTCTTGGCTAATTTCCTAGGTAAACATATTGAACGAAACCCGAGGAGCGTCAGTGAAGCCACCAGCGCATCTGCCAACAACATCTGCTTCCTTACCGTATACCAATGAGAAATGCACTCCTTTAAGCTTCTACACTTATTGTGGCCTCACCTTCTTGAGCTTCAATGCTCACTTCCTCTACATCTATCTTTATATCACCCTTCTTCTCCAAAGCCTTTAACAGTTTAACTCCTTCCTCGGTGAGTTGGTACAGCCTGTAATTACCACGCGAATACACCCTCTTAACAATACCCAGTGCTTCAAATACGTGGAAAGCTGCCAGCACTTCATAGCGAGGTAGGCCAGTAGATGCGATTACATCGCTAGGTGATACAAGTCTATCCACCATAGCCTTCAACATTGCTAGCAGCTTTTCACGAGGGTTCATCTGTAACACCCATGAGAAGCTTGAACTCTATGACAACTATATAAGAGAGGCGGCACCTACCATTTCAAAAACGTAAGTGTTTAAGGGAGTTCGAGTGTCTAAAGTGCCTCACATATTACGTGCCCAAGATTTCCGCTGTCTAGGTAAGGTAGTATCATTCGATAATAGTGTATTAGCCGTAGACCCGTCTTTAGGAGCTGTTCTAGTGGACCCTTCATATACTTACCATTCCCCCATACTGGTAGAACCTTCTGAAGAGGCGAGTGCTGATCTTCGTAGACAGGTTGATTTTCTAGGCTTGAAGAAAAGTCACGAAAAGTTTGAAATTGTTTCTCAAAGAGTAAACGGCGAGAACGATGAAATGAATAGGTTTCTTGAGGTTCTTGAGAGATATTCTGTGGAGAGCTTCGATGTTGTTGTGATCGGGCGTAGACCGTTTGTAGTAGGTGACGGTGAGTACTACTACGTGAACCCGTCCAACGAGGTAGTCAAGAGAAAGTGCAAGTATATACAAGCTATTAAAGAGCCTCTATACACCGCCATAGTATGCCTAGATGATGAGGTTTACGATATTGTTTACGGAACTTGGTATAGTTTATACAGAGCTATAATGAGATTTTCTAAAATAGGTGAAGTCGAGCACGTAGCATTAACCTCCGGTGCCGTGTACATAGCTGGAACACGGAGCAACCTGATCCTTTACTCAGACAGGGTTTTCACCATCGCGCCCAAGTTCAAGAAACTACTGTACTTCGACTCTCTTACCAACACTGCGTTGTTCTTAGAAAACAAACATCTCTTGGTATTCGATGCAGAAATGGGCAAAAGAAAATTCTCATCTTATCTTGGTTCAGATGTGGCCCATGCTAAATACAAGTACGGTATCGTGCTAGCCGGAGTTGGCAACAAGCTGAAGATTCTGCATGGAAGAATTTGGAGATATCTAGATGATCACGAAGGCGAAATTAAGTTCACCGATATACTAAAGCACTTCATAGTTATAGGCGATGACTCTTCCACACACATTTACAGATTTGATGGAGCAGCTATCGAAAAGGCGTATACACTCAATTCTATGTCAAACTGTATAGAGTTCGCAGGCTACCTCTACTGCCTAACTCATCATGGCACTCTCTACAAGCTTAATCCTGAGAAGGAGGTCCCAGTAGAGCTTGAGGTGGATGTGGCTCCTTGCAGAACTTCGCTAGTAGCGAGGAATACAGGGTTCGTAAGGTCTGTAAACAGCGGGAAGCCGCTCCTACGTATATCAATAGAGAATCTCCCTAGGGAGAGCAAGGTAGATATATTCTCCTTGCTACCCTTAGGGAAAAGCTCCGTGCCCGTGACTATTGTCGGGGATCTCAAGAACGTGTACTTGGAGCTTCCAGTGTACACACCATCGCCTACTCTCGAAGATGTTGAGGTGTATAAGAAGGTCTTCAGCTCTGAGGGCTACATCGAATACAATGGAGCACTTTACAAAGGCCTGATTGAGGGAAGATACAGAGTTAGCTGGCTATGTAGAGAAGGGCTTTCTGCAGAGCTGGTAGCGAAAGTGACCGCACACGATAACTCAAGAGTCGTAGGTAGTACTCGACAAAATGTGACTATCCCCTCCATAAACCACTTCCGCATATACCTTAGCGATGCACCCGGCAAAACGGTGATTCTACAGCTTGAACTGAGGACAGGAACACTACGAGAAGTAGTTGAGGTTCCACTTACGCTAGAATTCATCAAGGCTCCTAATATCAGGGAAATGCTGCGCATTTTCAGGGATGATAGAGCTGGTGTGAACATCGATGCAAGCAATGTACCTCTGGATGTCCTGGAGCTCTTAGCTATTTGTGGAAATAAGGCTGTTCGCGGCACTAAGAAACTCAGAATAGAGTGCGATGACGGATCCAAGACTTTAATCTACATAAAGTACAAGTTCAACGATTTCATCTTTGAGGAAGGATTCTCGCTGCCAGCAAAAATTACCGTCCCTAAAGTTGTGTGTTATGACAAGGCACCCCGTAGAAGCATACGGGATAAGTCTCTTAATCACGAGATCTACCTATTGCCTACAAAATGTCTTAAATACACTCTCAGATTAGATCCTCATTCACGTAGTGATGTAGGGTACATTGTTGAGCTGGTCAACCTCTGCAATCAGCCCGCTGCATTAATACTTGAAGGTAGAGAACCTGTGATAGTACCTCCTAGGAGCAAGCACGTTCTTCGACTAAGCAGATCGTTCAACGACTTACTCTTCGGTCAAGCAATAAGTTTTGTGGAGCTGACCCTGGGTTGTTATGGGCAGAACTTTATGAATTTAGGACTAGATACAGCGCTTAGACTAGGCTACCTGACTTTACTTAAGCTGAGAGAATATCTCAAGGGAAGATGGTGAAGCTACTCAATTTCATTGTTAGAATATTTTCGGGCTTGTCGGGAGAGAATTCACCCTATCAGAAGGTCTGCACTTATGAAGATACAGTCATGCTCTGCAAAAACGATAGTTCTACTTGCGCATTCACAGTTCTGGACGTCAGAGATATTGTACGTTCACTCGATGAACTAGGTTCGCATAACGTAGCAACAATGTTAAAGCTCTACACAAATGCGCTTCGTCTAGGCAAAGGAACTAAGGTTGTAGTCATAGCAGAAGTAGAGCCTGTAGATGCTACGTATTATGAGAGATTACTTGATAGGAGAATAGGGGTTAAAGTCTCTGAAGTTCTTTACGAACCAAGTGATATCAGAGCAAAGCTCGAATTAGAGAGGATAGTTAGGTTAAGAAGAAAGATTGCAAGAGGCTATGAACCTTTCCGCTTAAAGTTGAGATACATAGTGGTCACGTGTAATGAGAGCGATGGAAAGGATCTTCTAAGTTATCACGAGTCTAGAGTCAAAGCATTGATTAACTCCCTCGAAACCCTTGGCGTATCTACTACGTTCGGCAATCCTAAAGATGTTGAGAGACTCGCAAAAACATTACATAATTTTCGGTAAGGGGAGAATAGTGCTAAACGATGCTCTTTTTGTGCTACCTTCTCCGTGGCTAATTGGAACTATTCCTAGAAAAGAGCTCAGGGAACGGGGAATCTATGTGGGGATCGACCTCTTTCAGGGAGTTCCTGTATTCTGGAATATCACGGCATCGCCTAATCCCCACATACTTGTCCTAGGTCCTAGCGGAATGGGGAAGACGGAGACGCTCATATCGTTGGCGCTAAGAATTCAGCGGGGTTTTAACGCTGACCTCGTGATGATAGATCTTAAGAACGAGCTTGAGCATAAGTTGGCTCTGCGGAACATTAAACCACTAGTTCTTGAGGCGGAGCGGGATCCCGTGGGCATACTCTGCGCACTACGGCAAGAGCAACTGCTTCTCACTACATTTATCAAAAGCCTGCTTTCTCTTGTTCGACCCGGTGAGTATGGTGGATACTACCTGAGGCTTCTTAGAGATGCTCTGAAGAATGCCACAACGTGGAGAGACGTAAAGAACTATCTTCTTAACACCGTTTCGCTAAGCGAGGATGCAGAGCTTGTAGAGATGCTTGAGATCCTGGAGGTCATAGACCCCGTCAACTGTTCCAAAATTCATAGGGTGATGTGGCTAGACCCTCCTAGCCAGAGACCAGTAGTAGTTCAGTTTGCAAGAGTAACCTACATCCCAGACCATCTCCTATCATTAATAATGTCGTTGCTAGCAACCTCTCTATGTCTCTGCAAGAAGGACAATGCTCTTGCTACACCGAAGTCTTTGAAAAGGGTCGTGGTCCTCGATGAAGCGTGGACTCTTGGTAGACAAGGGCTCAATACCCTATCAAGAGTGCTCAGGCTTTCACGTTCATACGGAACGGCGGTCTTGATAGCTTCCCAAAGTCCTGACGATCTCGAACCTTACACAAGTGTAATAGCCGAGAACGTGGGCCTGTTCATAGCTCTCGCAAGCACATCACGGAACTATTGGCGGCAAGTGTCGAAGATCGTTAAATTGAGTAGAGAAGATGTGGAGTATGCCTTGACGAAGTTGAATATAGGAGAAGGGGTTATGAGGATAGCACCAGATTCACGGCCACTATTCGTTTACGTAGATATACTACCTCCTTAGATGTACTCGAGATTGTGTGCAATTTCACTTTTCTCTGCCTAACTCCTCGTAAATCTCCTTAGGTGCTATCAGCCTCGCACCGCGGCTCGCTTCATGCCTCTTCCTGAGCTTCCTCTCCTTCTGCTTCTTCTTCCATTTGTACTTGTGTGTACCCCTTAGACCTCTCGATTTAAGTAGGCCTCTCATCCTTCTTCCGGCCGCTGTCTTTCCACGAAATACCCTGCCCCTATGCTGGGGTTCCGTAATCCAGTTTATGTCGGGGTCGCTCTTGATCGCTGGGTGATGAGGGTCAACGAGTATTACCTCAAAGTATTTGTATAGACCGTCTTCACCAACGTAGTAGCTTCCAAGCACTTCGAGATTCCTGTATTTACGTGCAGCTCGCTCCTCCGCTATGAGCTGAAGGCTTTTGCGTGGAGAATGTCCGTAGACGCCCATTCTCTTAGGTCTTCTACCAGACCTGGGCCTGGGCTTCCGCAGTCCTCCCTTCCTAACTCTTACTCTAACTACTATGAAGCCCTGCTTAGCCTTGTAGCCTATAGCCCGAGCTCTATCCAATCTTGTAGGATTCTCGACGCGGACTATCGAGGGTTGGCGACGCCATTCTATGAGCCTCTGCTTTATCGCCGGTGCTAGTGGGCCGTCGTAGGGTCTCTTCCACGCCATAGCTATGTAGTGGTACATCGACTTAGCCATACTCTGACAACACCTAGCAAGACTAACATTGTAGCAAGCCTAAAAAGCTATTCCCCTAAATTAGTTGTGTGCTGAGAGTCTCTACAGCGTAGGGTTTAAACGGTTTGCCAACCACAGGGTGATGGACCATACCTCCGCCAAAGATACGAGTGGGGATCATAGGCAAGGCCAATGTTGGAAAGTCTACATTCTTCGCGGCAGCAACACTTACACTTGTAGAGATAGAGAATAGACCCTTTGTTACTCTGGAACCTCATACGGGCGTTGGCTATGTAAGGACTAAATGTGTTCACACGGAGCTGGGTCTACCTAAATGTGATGCTCGCAACTCCCTCTGTCTGCGCGGGAATAGGTTCATACCCGTACTGCTCACAGATATACCAGGTCTTGTGAAGGGCGCCCACAAGGGACGGGGACTAGGTAACAAGTTTCTCGACGCCATAAGGCAGAGCGACGTGATCATACATGTGGTCGATGCGGCGGGCAGCACCGACGAGGATGGGCGGTACGTGGGTCCAGGGGCGCACGACCCCCTCGAAGATATCGTTGCCATAGAGGAGGAGTTCGAAACGTGGATCTTCGAGAATGTTAGGAGGGACTGGAGTAGATTTGCACGAGCCTTGGATCATATGGAGTCCGGGCAGATGGTCGAGGCACTAACCCAGAGATTATCGGGGTTCTCTATTAGGAGGGAACACGTCGTCGAAGCCCTGAGAACGTCTAAGCTCGAAGGTGCTAAACCCTCGACATGGAGAGACGAGGAGCTGAGACTCTTTATAAAGAAGCTGCGCGAGGTCTCTAAACCTATAGTGATCGCCGCCAACAAGGCCGATATTCCCGAGGCACTTGATAATATAAAGAGGCTTGGGAAAGAGCTTCCGGGGCGGCATATAATTCCCGTAACCGCGTTGGGGGAGCTGATCCTTAGAAAAGCAGCTAAGAGCGGCTACATAGATTACCTTCCAGGAGACCCAGATTTCAGAGTGCTTACTGAGCTGACAGGTGAGCAGAAGCGTGCTCTCGACCTTGTCAGGAAGGTTATGAAGGTTCTTGGAGGCACGGGTGTACAACAAGTTATAAATGAGGCTGTGCTTACAGCTCTCAACATGATCGTCGTCTACCCTGTTGAGGATCCTAACCGCTACATGGATTCCAAGGGCTACGTCCTGCCAGATGCTTACCTAGTTAGGAGGGGGACTACGGCTATTGAGCTTGCGTATATGGTGCATACAGACCTCGGAAAAGGGTTCTTGTACGCAATCGATGCTAAGAGGAAGAAGAGGGTTTCTAAGGACTATGTCCTGCAGGATGGAGATGTTATCAAGATAGTTTCCGCTGCTAGGTGAAACAGCGTTGAGACGTGGAGAGCCGAAGGTGGTAGAGGTGGAGATATCCGCTAACTGCCACGCTACAGAAGATGAGGATAAGGTTTTGTCTGCATTGAAAAACCTCGTTTCTCCGAACATCAGATCTGCTATCCACGTAGAGGAGCTGAGCTTCACCGGTTACTACGGGAATCCTATAAAGAGGTTCGTCATCAAGATCCGCGGTGAGGAAGCTGAAGAGGTTGCTAGATACGTACTAAGTTCCTTAGGCGATGTTGATCGTGAGATTCTGCTGTCAACTTTTGAGAGTAGGTACGACAGACGCTCATCTAAGCTATACCTGAGGGTGAACAAGCAGGAAGCTTACCTTGGTAGGCTGCGCCTATACGACGGTAGCGATGCCATAAGGGTGGTCGTGTCGTTTGCCCACGGTAAAGATGTGCCGACGGTAAAGCACTACATAACCTCGAAGATCCTCGCTGAGGCAAGTGAGTAGCTATGATGATCTTCGATCTCTTGGGGTGGCTCGACGGAGAGGGAGCAAGAAGGTACCTAGACTTAGCAACAAAGCTTTTCGGTGAATACGACCTGATTGTTGGCGGTGTCGACCCAGATACCTTGGACGTAGACCGCCTGCCTATTTCCTCAGCTATGGCGATCCTGCCCCGGGTACAGGTTAGCGACCCGTTCTCTATCAGAACTCGAAAGAACGCTGCTGTTCCCTTCTACAAACCCGCATCACTTTCGGAAGCTAGACGGGCCGCCAAGGTTAGGTGCAGATACCCCATCTCATTGCTTGTCAACTCTACCAATATCAAGTTCTTCGACGAGGGCGAGATCTTGATTCTATCTCAAAATAGATTCAGGCCCTATGTGGAGGTGTGTATAGGGGAGATCTTCTGGAGGCTCTCCCGGGTTGAAAGACCTCTACCTCTTATGCACAGGTTTGTCTCACTCCTAGAACACGCTTTGAAAGAAGGTGTGGAGGTTGTGTTATCTTCTTGCTCAACATCCGAGGTCCTGCCCGTGCTAGGTACGCAGGTAGACGCGGTGCTCCTCAATCTAGGTTTCTCGAGGACAGAAAGAAGAACCGTGCTTCTGGTAAACCCCGCAGAAGTTTTGAAGAGGTGGATCAGCCCTGCATGACCTGTATTCGTTCCTAGCACTTGTACTGAGCTTCGTCTCTCTGACCGTAGCGCTAATGTTGCTGTACCACGTCAAGAGCATCAGCTCCGAGCTCAGGGTGCTGGAGGAGTTCATGGAGATAAGAGCCGAGGGCGGTAGAAGGAATGTTGTTAAGAGGTATGTTCTGCTCAAAGCTGTGTGCAGTGAGGATGTCGATACTAGGAAGCTGAGGAATTTGCTAAGTGATGTCGTGCGTAGGGTGGGGGGTCATCTCTACTACTCTCTCTGCAGCACCGATCTCATAATGTTCAACCCGTCTAATTCCAGGCTGCTGGTCAGGATTCGCGGCCCCCACTTCTGCGCAAGAATGTTCTTGTGGCTCATCTCGGTTGTCCATCTAGCTGAGGAGAATCCCTGCATCTTCGCCCCTCTCAGAACGTCAGGGCTATTAACCAGGCTACGGAGAATGATCAGGTAAGTGATGAAGCCGCTCCAACCAGACCCGAAGAAGGGATGAAGAACTCGCGACGAACTGAGGTTAGCTCGCTAGGTGCGCAGATATGGATATTATGCTTCGTTGCTTCTCCTGCACTGGGCGTGATGTGTGTGGCGGACGCTGAGAGGGTGATGACTTAGGAGCTCGGCTGACCCTATACCCAGTTACGTTCTAACCACATAGATGTAGGAGGGCAGGGTTCCGTGGAGCACGTATATTCTTTTGAGAAGCTCTACATCGGTGTTCTCGAGCACCCGCTCAGCTACATCAACGGCCGAGGTTATGAACACCGCCACGATGCCTCTGCCCAGCTTTGAGAGGCTCGTCAGGAAGTGGTAGTAGAGCTCGTCAAGTCTATGCCTGTGCATCCTGTGCCCGTAGGGCGGGTTTGTCACAACAACGTCAGGTACATCTCCTACATACTGGTCTATCCTCTTGGCATCTCCAACTACGAACCTTACAGTATCGTCTACACCTGCTGACCGCGCGTTCAGTATGGCTCCCTCTAGGTGTTTAGGGGATATATCCATGCATATAGACTTCTTTTCACTACTTATCTTGCCTAGAACCCTCTCCTTTGCTCTATCTACCTCCTCCGCTATTGCCTCCCACAGGCTTCTTAGCGAGGTTATTTTCCTTAGCCGAAGCTCTAGATACCTACCGTAGAGCACCGGCGGTATATTCTTCCTGATAAGCCCCGCCTCCGTGACTATGGTACCTCCGCCGCACATAGGGTCCAGCAATACATGCTCTGGTCTAAACCTGGCAAGTCTGAGCATGGCGGCGGCGATAGTTGTTTTGAGTGCTGCTACGTGGTTGTATATGCGGTAGCCTCGTTTGTGTAGGGATTCTCTTGTTAGGTTCAGCGATACTATGAGGTGGCTGTACCTCAGTTCGCACGCTATCTCTACATCGGGGTTGTCTAGGTTTACCGGAGGCCGGGGTAGTCCGAGGGACAGGAACCTATCTATGACCGCCTGCCCCGCTACCCGAGCGATGTCTATACTCGTAAAGCTGTGCTCTCCTAATCTGGAGGCTCTAACAGCAAAACTCTGGTTGGGCTCGAGGTACTGCTCTATAGGCGTGTTCTTAACAGCCCTGTAGATGTCTTCGAGGTTAGAAGCCTCTTCTTCGCTCAGCACAAGGTATAGCTTGTTCACGGTTCTGCTCCACGTGATTATCTTCGGAAGAAGCTCCAGTGGTGCTGTGAAGTACAGTCTTCCCGGTGCCACGACGGCCCTCTCTAGGGGGGCGATCTCGGCAAGCTCTTCGAGCACCACGTGTTCAAGGCCGGGGTCCACGGTTGCGTAGAGCTTCACTTTCATGTCAGCCAGCCACCGCTTCATCAGCTATCAGAAGCGGTCGGGATACACATCATCCGGACAGCTCTATTACCCTGCTTCCCGAGGTTCTCCTCGGTGTCTCACTGTGCTTCTGGCTGTGAGGGATATAGATGCTTCGCTTCACTGCAGCGGGGCTGAGAACTTCGTGTTCCGCTGCCCCGCAGGGCTTTTCGAAAAGTTTGAGCAGAGGGTTGTTTTCCTGAAGCTCAAGGTCGAGAGGCTGAGAGTTCTAGCAGAGGTTCTGGAGGGTGGTGGATGGCTCTTTATCTCCCCGGGCACCCGCCTGCTGTTCTGCGACGAACCTCTTCGGCACAGGGTGTGCCCAGGCTCCGTGGAGCTCTCAGTGCGCGGCGAGCCTCCTCTGCTGAACCTATCGGTTACCCGACTGGGATGCTCATCCAAACCTCCGCCCAACACCGTTTTCTGCCCACGCCACTTCAACACCAGTTACGGAAACTACATACGTTTCGTTTTCGGCGGACGTGCAAATGTAGATAGGTTCAACCCGTTCTTTCGCTTACCCGCATTCCTCTACGCCGTCTACTACGGCTCGGAGCCGATCAAGGTGGGGACCGTCATCTCGTTCAAGGGCTCCAGAAGACTTTTGGAGCAGCCCGGGCTTCTCTACTCCTTTATTTTAGCAGCGCCGAGCATAGCGGAGGCCAGGATCGCCGAAGTCGCGTTCTCGTCTCTGCCGGGGGTCTCCCAGGCACCATCACCGAAGGAGAGGTTCTCCTACCTCGCCCAGGCGCAGGGCCGCAGCGCAGAGGAGCACCTACACGCCTTTGCATGCCGCTTAGTAGCCATTCTAAGAAGAGCTAGATCCGCAGGTATTTTGAAGGAGGAGCTGAGGAAGTGGTTTGCCCAGGGTAAACCCCTGACAGTGGTAAGCATAGAGTGGGAGGCGAGGGCCTTAGGCACGAGGCTCGTTGTCGGGAGCCAGAACATCAACAAGACGCTGTCCGGGGACAGCTGTGTTGTCGAGGGCTACGCGCACGGTGCACTACTTCTTAACTGCGCATCGGCAGGCCGCGTAGTGGTACCCTACGAGAATCTTAGGGACCGTGCACTCTGCGTGGATCTCCTCGAGAATACCGCTCCTCCGCACTCCTCTCCCTAAATCCCCGACGTCAAATCCTTGAGATACGCGGTGGCGGCTTCCCAGAACTCTGCAGAGAGCTAACTACCTTACTCGCCGGTTCT
>QMWT01000023.1 GCA_003661775.1 Thermoprotei archaeon | reverse complement strand
GGGGGTGCCCGAGCCAGGTCAAAGGGGTCGGGCTCAGGACCCGATGGCGTAGGCCTGCGTGGGTTCAAATCCCACCCCCCGCACCACACCCCTCCATTCTTAACAGCTTCCACAGACTTCTGTCTAGAACTTGTACGTCGCCCAGCGTTTTCAGGGTGGTATAGACCCTCTTGAGATACACCCAAGGATCTACTTCAGAGAGTTTTCCTTCATCCACGTAGAGGGGTCTTAAAACTCTTTACTGAACCTGTTCTGGTGCACCAGAACGTATAAAGACCCTGTAGCTAACTAGTTTAGGCGTAGGTGTAAGGACGTGAAGTTCCTCATCTACTGGGAGCTAAACCCAGGTAAAACACCGCATGAATTAGCTGAGCTTACGAACAGACTACTTAGTAGTGGTAAATGGCCCTGTCAAGGGAGTCAAGGTTCTAGGGTTCTACATAACACCTAGCGTACCCATGTGAAGTGTAACGATGCTCGAGGCAGATAACGAGGAGCAGGTGCACCTAGGACTCTATACACGGCTAGAAGCCATGCCAGGAATCTTCAAGTCCTACAAGTAGGCTTCGATGCTAAGAGTTGATGACGCTGCTAAGCTGGCGGGAGCACACCATTAATCTTCTTCGCATCTTTATTCCAAGCACCTCAATCTAACTACTCACGAGAACTACTTGCACAACCTCGTACTGCGTAATGCTGTTGACCGCTAGTGCTTCAGCATGGCTTCAGAAAATGATATCGCACGGAGGAGAATTGGCGCCGGGGGCGGGATTTGAACCCGCGCGGGGGTACACCCCACCGGCTTAGCAGGCCGGCGCCCTACCAGGCTAGGCGACCCCGGCATCCGGCTTAGCATTTCTTGTGGCCAGACTTATAACCCTTAAAACACCAAGCTTATCCCGGGATGATGATTTTTGGTTACCGCTGAGCTGTGGCAATGCGGATACCTGGCCTTGCTGACTAACTGTTTATTGAGTATCACCTTCCACATACCTTATATACGGTATAGCCATGGTGCGCATAGATGTAGGTAAAGCTGATCCCAGCATTGTAGATGCTGATCCCCATTTAGCAGTAGAAGAATTCCTGGCATCGCTAGAAGCAAGCGGAGCCGATCCTAAGACTGTGAAGGCATACCGAGCAGCACTCTACGACTTTATGTCGTTCATAGGCTGGAAGAAGCTGCGCGATTTAACAAGAGATGATGTCCTTAGATGGAGGCTTGAACGTCTTAAGAAGGGGTTTCGCCGTGAGAGAGACAACGATAAGAAGAGCCGGCAGCTAACGCTGTACTACTACACACTTTTCCTGCGTAGATTCTTTGAATGGGCTGGTCTAAACCTAAACGTGCCGCGCATTAAGAAGCCCCGGCCTAGAGAGGTTCAGACGCTTAGAAAATCCGAAATAGAGAAGTTGTTTGACTCTGCAAGGGATATCTACGATCTGCTGATACTAGCGCTCATCCTCGAAACAGGTTTACGAGCAAGCGAGGCTCTATCCCTAACCTTTGGCGATATAGATCTGGAGGCTAGAGAGATCAGAGTTAGGAACGCAAAGTATGGAGAGGAGCGCACAGTATTCATAGGCCCGCTGACCTACCAAATCCTCGAAAAAATAATAGAACTAAGGAATCCCGAGCCGAACGAGTTGGTGCTACCCCTCAGCTACACCGGCCTGTACAAGAGATTGAAAACCTTAGCAAAGAGAGCAGGCCTCAATCCTAAGAAGGTTAGGCCACACATCCTCCGGCACACCTTTGCAACCGAGGCGCTTAAGAAAGGCCTCAACATAGTAGCACTCCAAAAAATCCTAGGACATAAAGACATCAAGACCACGCAGATCTACCTGCATATGCTTAAGGAAGACATAAAGCAACAGTACCTTAGGCTGTTCAGTGAAGAGGAAAAGAGGGAATCCACCCCGCAAACACAGTTGGCAGGTATCGAAAATATGCCGCTGGGCCAAGTCAATCAGCTTATACAGCTTCTACAAATGCTTCAGCAACTAGCCATGGGGAGGAAATGAACGAGGTCGTGCTTTAAAACCGCGGGGTTCATTCAAGGAATCCAACGAGCACATCATTTATTTCGGCTTTGTAAAACTTGGTATTTAGTACAGGCCTAACACCCTGTACCTCCCATCCTCATCCGCTATAACTTTACCCGCCTCGCTAAGCTTCATAATAGCCCTCCTGATCTTGTCCTCACTGGCAATACCTGATAGGACGCTGTGGATCTCCTTCACGCTCATAGGCTTCTCCTTGAGAAGATCCAGTATGATTTCACGCAGCTCATACTCGTTGGGTGCTGTCACAACCAGTATTTCAGGATCTTCATAGACGACTTTCAAACCCAGTTTCTCTACAACATCTGAATTTTCGTCGATAACACTACTTGTTCTAGCATCACGACCCATCTTCACACTCATGCTGCCCCACCACAGTACGGGTGCGATTAGTCGGGACGACTATACTTCGGAACTTCCTTAAATTTAGGCGGCTCTTAAATTCACTTGCTCTTATGGGAACTACAGATTATAATCTTTTGCATCGCAGAAACCGCTGCTACTGGGTAAAAACTTTGGTCTGTCCTTGGTACAAACACGGGTTATGCACATCTCCTAAACTCAACGAGCCGACAGAGGTCGTGACGAGCCCCAGCAGATGCCTAGGTAACGAACTAGACTATAAAGACTGCAGTTTCTATATAGAACCTGGGTCTATAGAGGCAACAAGCATTAAAACACGAAGGGATAGCAGATACATGCCCAAACCCAAGATCTACGCCCCTATACATGCCGTACCGCAGCATATAAAGATACCCTGCCCATTTGCACGTATAATGGAAACAGAAGATAAGATCCGTGTCGTGTACTGCGAAGCACTCGCAAGACTAGTTACACGATACGAAGCTGAACTATGCTCGCAAAGCTGGAGAAGTTGCCCCTATGCTGAGATCGCTTCTAGAGTAAGAACGGGTGTGTAGAGGCGAAAACTACCCTGCTACAGTAGCTACTAGGTCAGAATCCTTGACCACGTTAACAACAAACACGTCAACCTCTTCCGCAACATCCTCAAAGGATACCTCGATCTCGGTCACGGAACCACCTCGAAACACCAACAATTTTGGAATTCCTTCCTGCTGCGCTTCGAGACTATCTATCGGAAACCTAACCACTTGGAACTCCATAGGCTCACCAACAATCTTAGCCACTAAAGGTAGCATCTCCTTCAATCTCCTCTCGATGTAGCGTGTCAACCAGTCAAAAGCTCCTACCAACACTATCTTAGTTACATTCTCGCCCATGAAGACCCAGTCCAACTACTTGACAATGTTTTAATTAAAAACCTCTCAGGCTAATAGTCTTGAGCTCGCTACGCACACCTTTCGAGCTACTACTGAATCAGGGGGTATCTCAGGATAGCGGCTATACACCCAAAGGTGTTCCTAAACCACTCACCTTCAGGCATTTCAGGAGGTACTGCTATTAGCTCCGCTCGAGTCTTCTCGCATAACGACTCAAACTCCTCGAACTTGGGATGGTCGTCGCATATCAACAGTTTGGCGACAGCACCCATGGTTAAAGCGTTCCTCACATCGTTCTCCCCGTAGACAGCATATCCATCATCCTTGGCCAGATGATACTTGAACTCCTCTAACGCTTCTAGAACGCGGAAGTACCTTTGTTTGCTAAGAACGTGCTTAGCTTTCATCACCAGTTCTCTGAGCCCTGTCTCGCCTTGATATGACACATCTATTAAGTCGCCTAGTATCAACTTGCGTAGCCTGTAATCCAGATAACCTCCTTTGACGAAATCAATCTTTGCATAACCAGGACCCCCAACTATAATGCCCTTGAGCTTACTCTCCTCGATAAGTGGAAGAAAGTACTTGTTTGCTTTTTCAGCGACATGTTTATAGAACTCCTCTACCATCTGCTCGATAAGCCTATCGAACCTGCGCTGGCTCTGACCACCTTTATGATGTTTTCCTGGAATATACCACTCAATCTCGTCAAGTACTTGTATTCCCGATGGTTTAAGCAGGCCTATGGTGGCGGCATCCCGCTCTATTATTATCAAACCATAAACATCATTCTCCTCGACCATGGGTTCGAGAAACTCTGTATGGAACTCTTTGTCTGTCCTGTAGAAGAACACCGGCACTGGATCGGGAGGCGAGAAGACCAACGTTATCGATCTCCTTGTTTCTACATCGTATCCGCTAAACACAACTAAACCATTTGGCGGATTCTCCCTGATTCTCACAAGCCTATCTATAGCTGATGCCAGAGCTGTTTGGACAGCATTTCTAGTCTGTTTAAGCTTTATGTTCTCAGTAATTGCATACTCCTGTCTAAGCAAATTAACAACTTCGCTGATGGGCCTACCTGGAGGTATGTACAGGCTCAGCAGAACCGTAGCGTGGGCACGCCACTTCTTCAACTCTCTGATTATATGCCTAAGCGTTCTCCTATCAACGCTTAATTTTTCACTAAATACTCATCCCCGCAACCCCGAGGACATAACAACAGAGTGCTTATAACTCTTCAACAACATTCTATTGATGAATAGGGTGGTCGCTATAATAAGGGTGTCTGCCGAAGCCTGTGTACGCTGCAAAGGCAGAAAGAACTTGTGTGGATTACACACATGCCCTCTCGTAGCTAGGTTTAGAAGCACTCTTCGAGCCGTCACATCCATCAGACCGGACCTTACAGTTGACGGTTCAACACCACCAACCGTGATCGTCGGAGAACGTGGGTACCCGCGGGTACCCGTACTCTACGGCGTTCCTCCCGGGATCACCGGATTCAAAGCAAAGGAGTACGATGATCCAGAGCAGTGGTGGGGGCGCAAAAAACTCGATGAAATTCTCGAACTACGTAGCTACATGGTCGCAGGGATCATGATGACGAATGTAAGAGATGTACACAAACTCTACGAGCTTGAAATAAGTCTTGCTGGCGTGTCTGAGAAACCTGTAGACAGCGAAATGAAGTTACTGAAACTCCCGATACCTAAACTCTCTTTTAATCCTCTGCACAAGCCAACACCCCCCAAAGCCCCTGCGAACAACATTAAAGTCGTGTCAAACCCGAAGGTACCTCGTCACATAGACAAGATCATCTGGGACGATGTAAAGGCGCAGCAGGCCATGGTGGAACTTTATTTAAAAGGAGTCTCTATCTACAACATCCAGCGCGCACTCAGCCTAGGTCTCCTTGGTATGAAGTTTAGCAAGAGGCTCGTGCCCCTGAGGTGGAGCATAACAGCTGTCGACACAACGATCAGCAGGTACCTCCTATCAAGACTAAGGAATGCCGATGCAGTCTCCGAGACTCTGCTTTACTCCGCTGAGTATCTAGGCAACAGGTTCTGGATCTTGATAGAACCTGGAAAGCATCAGATACACTGGATCGAGATCTGGTATCCAGCTACACCCTACACATCAACAGCCCAGCATCCCGTAGTGGTCTACAACCATGAGAAGGTGAGCGGTAGACCCTCGTTCCTCGACGGAGGTTATGAAGCTGCCAAGCTCGCCGTGCTCGAGCACCTCTATAGGATCAAGAGGCAGGCACGCATAATGATAATCAGAGAGATCACGCCTAGGTACTACGCAGCTGTCGGGAACTGGCACATAAGGGAGACCGTCAGACGTGCACTAAGAACATCTCCTATAAAGCTCAGGGAAACACGCGAAGCCGTAGAGATTATCAAGAGGAACTCTCCCGTAGCTTCTGAAACTCTTGAAGATTATCTCCGTAGAGAACGAAGAGTGCGGAGATTAGACATCTATCTGAGGAGATGAAGAACGTGGTAGCACAGTAAGAATACCTACTCGAAGTTTCTCACTACATACAACCTTAAGTCTAGTGTTATAGGTGATACCTACCTACATAGCTATGGAGTAAACCATGGTGAGCGACCAGCACTATCAGCTTCTAGAAGCGATACTAAAAGACGTACACGCTAACTCGAGCACAGTGACTTCTACAAGAGGTCCACGCTCACGGATAGTAGATGCAATCCTGCTACTTCTCTACGCACGCCCTATGAGAAGTGCTGAGATAGCTCAGTACATAGGTAGGAGTAGCCGGTACGTGAGCAGCTACCTAAGCTACTGGAAGACCCGCGGCTTTGTTGAATACGAGAATGGTTATTGGTACTTAACGCAGAAGGGCGAGGAGTACGTAAAGCTACTAATATCGCGTATGAAGGAGAGCAACAATCCTCGACTTGCCGAGAGCCTACTACTTGTCCAGAAGCTACTCTCAGAACGGGTTTCCTCGACAATAAACAGCAGAGCTCCGCAAGGCTTCGCCCCGCCAAACAAAGAATCCTTGTCATTCATTGCCGAAAAGACCGGTTCGAGAATCCCAGAACCTTCCCACAAATCCAAGAATATCTCGAACTGCATCAAAAAGTTGCTAGACGATAAGCTTGATGAGGATGAGAAGGAGGTGCTCGAAACACTCGTAAAACACTATGTAGAGTGGGGCAGTAGCTACGTGTACTTGGAACAGCTAAGCAAGATGCTCGGATATGACTATTCCGAACTGATACAGCTGCTTAAGCAGCTTCAAGTCAAGAAACTTATCTACATTTACACAGACAGGCGTTTCGGAATGCGAGTAGGATTGAATCGCTCATTCCGCAAGCTTTTAGACCTCTGCTTGAACTCCGGCTAATACAATTGCTTCTTTCTATGGATGTCACACTCTATACAACTTCTACTGTAGCAAGAGGTGTGTCATTCTCAGTAGAACCATTGCTCTTGACTTTGTGCAATAGCTTAATTATGCAAACCATTCTATAGATTTGCATATTCCAGTACTGGTTGCGCAGAACTGTGGTTGAGGAGGAGGAAGAAGTAATGTATAGTGATTAAGCATCAAATGATGCTTCTAAATGATGTTGTGCTTCCATCCTTCACGTCCTATTAAAGGTACGAAGACGCAGGGAGTTCCATACTCGGTGCGTATGCTTCCATCCTCACTCTTCGTTACTACAGCAAGTACCTGGCTCCAACGGCTACCCACGGGGATAACCATTCTTCCTCCGGGTTTAAGCTGTTCTACGAGTGCTCTCGGGATCTTAGGCGCGGCTGCGGTGACTATAATCCTATCGAAAGGACCGTAGCTCGGTGCACCTACACTCCCGTCTCCTACAAGCAGCGTTACATAGTGGTAAAGACCTGCATGCTCCAAGTTCTGTTTGGCGAATACTGCGAGTTGCGGTATACGCTCTATCGTAACCACGTGCCCCCGTGGGGATCGAGAGGCTATGTATGCTAGAACGGCAGCCTGATAGCCAGAACCAGTGCCCACCTCCAATACGCGGTTTCCGGGCTGCACCCTGAGCTCCTCCGTCATGATAGCGACCATGTGCGGGGCGCTTATGGTCTGGCCGTAGCCTATGGGAAGAGGAGAATCTTGGTAAGCGTATTCCCTCAGGTGCGGAGGTACAAATTCTTCGCGGGGGACATTCAGTAATGCCTCTTTTACTAAGGGGCTTCGTACTATACCCTCAAGTTCTAGTGTTCTCACAAGCGTTCTTCTGAGCTCCTCAAAATTCATTGTAGTGCTAACCCACGAAAACTATTTCGTTTTGGGACTATTAACCTTCGAAGGGTTGCGGATGCTAGCGATAGACGTGGTGAAGGCGCGCGGGCACGAGAATGTGAAGGCTCTTCACAGAACAACCTTGGAGATTACGCGAGATGAGTACCTGACACCTCGAGGCGAGTGCATCGTGGGGATATCGGCTAACAAAGCGGCCACCCATCTCTCGGAGGAGCTGAGGGATATTCTGCGGAGGAGGTTCTCGGTGTTGATAATGGTGTTGGAGGTAGAGGGCGATAAGGATCTAGTTGTTGCGCAGGGCAGCCCCAGGCTTACATTTACGGATGAGCGTCGTATGGTGATCAGGAAGAGTGGGTACATTGCAGGTGACACGATAGGTGTATATGCAAACAAGGCTGCTAGAGACGTATCGCGTAGCATCGTTAATAAGCTTAGACAGGGTAAAGAGTTAACGGTGTACCTCATCGCGATCGACGTAGACCAACTTTTGAGGAGTACTTCATGAAACTCGTAGCCAGGTTCCGAGGAAGGTACTTCATCTACGTCGACGATCTCCCGCTGGTGGGACACATAGCCTTCGGAGTCATAGATAGAGGTACCAATGTGCTCCAGGTAAGGCCTACTACGGTGTGCCCGCTCAACTGCATCTTCTGTAGCGTTGATGCGGGTCCCTACTCGAGGAGTAGGCAAAGTGAGTATATTGTGGATGTAGATCATTTGCTGTGGTGGGTTAAGAAAGTATATGAATTCAAAGGAGGGGAAGTTGACGAGGCTCTCATAGATGGTGTTGGGGATCCCATGACGTACGGTAAGCTTCCCGAACTAGTCCTAGGGTTAAAGAAGATTGTTAAGAGAGTTGCTTTAGAAACTCACGGTGTTAATTTAACCGAGAAGAACATAAGGGCTCTCGAAGAAGCAGGGCTGGATCGAATAAACCTCAGCATAGATACGCTTGACCCGGAGAAGGCTAAGTTCTTGCAGGGATGTAGATGGTATGACGTGAGGAAAGTAGCTAGGATGGCAGAGTTCATAGCTCGTGAAACTTCTATAGACCTCCACATAACACCTGTATGGCTTCCCGGGCTAAATGATGATGATATACCTAAAATAATAGAATGGGGTCTATCCATAGGTGCTGGTAAGAGGTTCCCACCCTTTGGAATTCAAAAGTTTCTGAAGCATAGACATGGACGTAAACCGCCGGGAGTGAGGGAAGTTTCGTGGAGCGAGTTCTGGAGATTTCTAGAAGAGCTTGAGAAGCGGTTTGGAGTATCTCTAAGATACCCCGAACTAAACAAGGTGTTTGGAATTCGTAGAGCTAGGAGGATCCCCATAAAGTATGGTGTGGGGGAAAGGGTTTCCGTGAAGGTCATAGCCCCAGGATGGTTAAAAAACGAGGTTCTGGCTGTTGATAGAGATGAGGATGTGTTGATCACGGTCGTGGGTCTGAGTTTTGAGGATCTGAGACGCAGGGTCGTCACCGTCAGAATTGATAGTTGTAAGGATGGGATCTTCATAGCTAGACGGTGCAGAGGTTAATCCTGTATATATACCTTCGGGGCGAATAAGGCAGGATCCTAACACAGTTTTCCACCTTAACCTTCTTGTCCACAGAGATCTTGGAGATGGTGCTCTGCAACATCTTCACCGCATCGCTGCATGACGGGGCTATCGTGTACAGGTATATGTATGCATTCCTCTTTGTGATTTCGAGTGCTTGGCTTAGGAAATTAAGCGAGTTTTGGGGAAGATTCATTATCACTCTATCAAACTGTGAGAGGAACATAGACGCTACATAACTGGAATCCGCCACCAAGGGATGCAAATCTCCTCTCAGCTTGTTTAACATAATGCTTACTCTAAGGCACTCTATAGCTCTGGGATTCACATCGATGGATATAACCGTGGCTTTTCTGATCGACGCTATGTGGAGCGAGAAGGGACCTGTTCCCGCGAACATATCCAAGATAAGTTCACCGTCTTTGACGTAGGTAGCGATCCTCCTATGTTCTTCGGCAAGGGAGGGATTGAAGTATACACGCGCTATATCCACAAAGATCTTCAAGCCGTACTCGCGATGTACGGTGGTTGTCCTCTTCTCACCGCCTATATGCATGAGTTCCCGCACTCTCTCTAAACCAAGTGTACGTCCTCTTGCATACACGCTCTTTATGTTGGGATGGAGCTTCATTATCGCTTCGGCAATGATCTTTCCGTAGATCTTAGCGTCCTCAGGACTCAGCTCTATTAGCGCTATGTCGCCTATGATATCGAAAGAACGCGGTATGCGGTTGAGCACCTCCTCGGGGATCCTCTCCACAAGCAGATCTTTGAATGTTAACCCGCGGTAATTGAGTGGGAGCCTCGTCTTTGTAACCCTAAGCCCTAGTCTGCTCGCCTCGATGGGGTCTGTAACGGGTATCAGTATAAAACCTTCACGTCTGACGATTCTGAACCTCCGGTTGAGCACGCCTCTTTTCTTCAGCAATCTAAGTACCTCAGCCGTACGTTCAGGTTCTACGACCGCAGCACATGTTTCTACATAAGTCTCAAGCGCTCCACTCACCGCGCTCAGCCTAAATATTCAGTATTTCCTGAGAGAGCAGTGAGGTTTGAGCACTCTACTGGAGGTCATCAGCGGTCTCGGTGTCTAATATAAGAGGGTGTAAAGAGTTTGAAAATAGGTGTCGCTCCTAAGAAAGGTAGTGTGCACGCAGCTTTGATAGCAAAAGAACTTCTTGTGTACGGAGAGCAAGAGTTGGGAGTTGAGATGTTGATTAGCAAGGAGGTTATCGATGAGGTTTCTTGGGATAAAAGCTTTGTTGTAGGGGTAGACGATGTTGATTTCATTGTTGTTGTTGGTGGAGATGGAACCCTTCTGAGAATCCTTCACAGGCTCGGTGACAAGGATATCCCTATCATGACCGTTAGAATGGGTAGAAGAGGTTTCCTTCTCGATGTTCCGCCTTTCGAAGCGAGGAGTAGGCTGAAGGATCTTGTCGAGAAGCGTTTTGTTATCGAGGAGTACATGAGGATACAAGTGGCGATCGATGGGCGTAGCTCTGTGCTGCCCCCGGCTCTCAACGAGGTTATGGTATCGAGCTGGGGTCCTACCAGAACCAAAGTTGTGCGGCTTACGGTCTACAAAGACGAGGACTTGGTGTGCTCAGTTGATGGTGATGGTGTGATAGTGGCTACGCCTATAGGGTCAACGGCTTACTCCCTAGCCGCTGGGGGGCCTATCATCGATAGCGAGTTGAAGGTTATGGTGATCACGCCTCTGGCTCCCATGCAGCTGGGTCTAAGACCTGTCGTCATCCCGGCGGATTCGGTAGTGAGGATAAAGATTGGTAGTGATAGTGGGCCGGCCGCATGCATAGTTGATGGTCAGGATATCGAGGTTTTGAAACCCGGGGATTCTATAGTTGTTACTCGGGCTCCAAAACCGGCTAGGATCGTGAGGTTTACGAGGATACCCACGTATGCGCGGCTCAGATACGCAAGGGTCTGAGGTTTGGGGGGAAACATCCATAGTATACGTACTCGATGCTTCGGCAGTGTTTGCGGGAATAGAGTCTGCGGTGTACGGCGTGGAGATGGTGGTACCTCCCTCTGTCGTAGATGAAGTTCTCGATCCTGTGAGCAGTGCTAGGCTCTCTACTGCTGTAGCTCTGGGCAGAGTTAAGATCGTGAAGCCTCCGCAGGAGTTGTTGAACCAAGCTGTTGAGAGTGCGAAGAGTGTGGGCGAAGTGTACAAGTTGAGCAGAGCGGATCTTGAAGTTATAGCCTTAGCACTGATGTTTAGGCGTAGTGGTAGGGAGGTGGTAGTGTTAACGGACGACTACAGCGTGCAGAACGTGTTGAAGAAACTGGGGATTAAGTGGCGAAGCGTTAAGTCGCGTGGGATAGGAAGGGTTCTTGTCAGGAAGCTGAGGTGCCCCAATTGCGGTGCCAAGCTTAGAGGCGATGAGAAGGTGTGCCCCGTGTGCGGGCGGGATCTCAGCACTTCTTGACCATCTTCGCTATGAAGTACCCGGGCGCGTCATGTATATGTGGATGAAAACGTGTGTAGAGTTCTCGGTATGTACCCAGCGAGCCTCGCGAACCCAGCACGAGTTCTGTGTCTACAAGTTCTAGACAGTATCTCGTAGCTACTCTTTCTATTAGAAGCTCGTTTTCTTCGTGTGTTACCGTGCAGGTGGAGTACACGAGCACACCCCCCCTCTTCAAGATCCTGGAGGCGGTCCTGAGGAACTGTTCCTGGTACGCGGCGGCGTTGATCACGTCCTCGAAGCTCTTCTCGTCCACTACCTTAGGTCTCACGCCGAGGGCTGTGCAGGGCGGATCGAGAAGCACCTTGTCAGCTTTAAGCGAAGGATAGTCTACGTGTAGGTATCGCGAATCTGCCTGTGCCAAGTTTACGTACTTGGTGTGGCCGAGCCGCGCGAGCTCAGCCTTCATCTTAGCGATCTTCCGTTTTGAATGGTCGAATGCGTATATCCTCGCGTTGCCCCGCACAAGCTCTACTATGTGCCCGGTTTTCCCTCCGGGCGCTGCACACATGTCCGCTATGGTCTCGCCTGGCTGGGGGTCGAGTACCCGGGTAGTTGCTATCGCGGGCAGGCTCTGCGGGTAGAACAGTCCTTCCCTGAACTCCGGTAACTCCCTCAACTTGGGTGCGCTGAACACAGCCTCCGTAACCTCGACGAAGAGTCCCCGCCTCAGCTTCAATGCCTTTCTGCAGCTCATCCTAGCTATTCCCCGGGCTATGGGTAGTAGAACGGGCGAACGGATCAGGATCTCGTCCCCGGGCTCTATAGTATCGTCGCACTTCGCTACACCCGGAGCATACAGGTCTGCTCCTAGCATTACGGATTCCGCAGCTTCTTTATCCGCGATCACCTCCTTGCCGTACTCCCTGACCGTATAGGGCCCTTCAACAACGAAGTACAGAGCCTCTTCGAAAACCTCGTCTTGGTATACCTGAAACCCCCTGCTCCTAAGCCTATCCAGAAG
>QMWT01000022.1 GCA_003661775.1 Thermoprotei archaeon | reverse complement strand
CCTATAACTTATGTATTCCCTACCTTTCACGGAGGCCAGCGTGAGCATCCCAGGCTCGTAGCTGAAGCTCCTGAAGGTGATAGACCCATCAGCAAGCTCTACATCGCTAGCCACGTTCCTCAAAAGATTGTTGATGCTCACCGTTTTAAGCCACGTGTACAGACCGAGAAGAAGTACCGGCAATAGTACCAGCGAGTACATGGCGCTGTTCAGCAATACGTAGATAGTCCACATGCCGAGGAGCGCTGTGCTTATCAACAGCGTAGCAGGAGCCGTACTCCTCCTCACTACGATTACTCTGACCATGTTCGAGAACACCGTTCTCTCACAATAGATCGCGTCTAGCTAGTAATAAGCCTCAGTTACGCGGAGAGATCCCCATGAACTTAGCGCAATCCTAGGTGAAGCTCCATGACAGCGTGGTCTCCCGAAAAAATCGCTGAGGTTCTGGGGATCGGCGAGGAGCTACTTGACTGCGCAGGAGTGAAGTTGCACCTAGATAAGCTCTTCAAGTTCAGATCGCCTGGATTTCTCGGCGCTCAACAAAGAGAGCTGCCTCACGTAGAGGAGGTTGAGCATGTTGATGGTGTCTATAGGCTCGGACCTGGGGTTTATAGGATAAGGTATCGCGAGGTAATCAAAGTGCCGCCCAATGCCATGGCGCTCGCATTTCCTCGCTCAAGTCTTCTGAGGATGGGGGTTACTATCTACACCGCAGTGTGGGATCCTGGATACGAGGGACGGGGCGAGGGGATGCTGACAGTATTCAATCCTTTCGGGATCGAGCTCGAGGCGGGATGCCAGGTAGCACAACTGATATTTATCGAGCTCGACAGACCCACGAAGAGGGTCTACAGAGGTGCCTACTTCAGGGAGAACATGGTGTAGTGCGTTGTTGTAGGCACAGCATAAAAATCTCCTGCTGAGAGTAAAGAGAGGTGGACTATGCGCCGATACATCTTCGGTCCAGTACCCTCGAGAAGACTAGGCACTTCCCTAGGTGTGAACAACCTCCCCCACAAGATCTGTAGCTATTCGTGTGTGTACTGCCAAGCAGGTCCAACAAGCTACAAGACCATTCTCCGCAGACGCTTTTCCTCAGCTGACATGATCCTGCGCGAAGTTAAGGAGGTACTGCGTAGAGGCATACAAGTAGATTACGTAACATTCGTTCCGAACGGCGAACCTACTCTTGATACAGAAATAGGGCGTGCTGCTCAACTCATAGCTTCGTTAGGGCTACACACAGCAGTAATAACGAATTCCTCCCTTCTATGGAGAGAGGATGTCAGGTCCGATCTCCACTACTTCTCGCTTGTGTCGATAAAGATCGATACCGTCAACGATAAACTTTGGAGAAAGCTCAACAGACCACACGAAGATCTAGACCTTTCAAAGGTTCTCAAAGGTATTGAGGAATTTTGTAAAGAGTACAGAGGGGTTATGCTAACCGAGACAATGTTGGTGAGAGGTCTCAATACCTCAGAGGAGGAAGCTAGGGCTACAGCTCGTTTCATACGGAGACTAGACCCTAGCAAAGTCTACATATCAGTTCCTGTAAGACCTCCTACAGAGCCTTGGGTCAAACCCCCAACAGAAGAAGAGATCGTGGTTGTATACACGACATTTACACAAGAATTAGGCAGATGCGTTGAGCTCCTTACATCGCCTGAACCTCCCAGGTTTGAAGTGCTAGACAACCCGAGGGAGTACCTCCTCAACCTGACCTCTGTACACCCCCTGAGATACGACTATGCTGTTAAAGCACTTAGTAGAGTATGTGAAGAACCTGAAAGACTTATACAATGCTTAATAAGGGAAGGTGTTCTAGCTCTTGTTGAGTACCAAGGGCAACGCTACCTAGTGAGGAGGCGTCCCGGTAGAGAGTAGTTCCGCGGTGCAGTTCATGAGCATCTCCGAACCCATATCCAGCAAACTCGTAGAGTATCTAGAGAAAGTAAAACTCATGTCTAGCAGCTTAACACAGGCTCTCGACGCTATTGAAAATTTCGATCTGCACAATGCCTACAGACAGCTCTCCAAGGCTATAGAGGCAGATACGCGTGCTGACAGGATTAGGAGAGATCTAAGCAGCCTCATCATCACGCACGGGGTTGGCGCCGGGCTTAAGAATAGGCTCATGCACTACCTCAGGATGATCGACCGTGTAGCCGAGAAGATCAAAGAGGCGGCCCGATACCTAGAGATCCTACCCTACTTCGAGATCCCGATCGAGCTTAGAAAACACATAAAGAATCTCAGCATGCTGTGCGCCAACTCGATAGAGCTTCTCCTGCAGATAACAGTGAATCTGGTTCGAGGAGAAAGCGGAGAGGTCCGCAGATTGGCGGTCAAGATCGAGGCGATAGAGGAGGCAGCAGACGAGGTCAACGAACAATCCAGGAGATTGCTGATCGTCTACGGATCCAAGATCCCGAATCCAGCAATTCCAGCAATGCTAAGAGATTTCATAGAATCGCTAGAAGAGGTCACGGATTATGCGGAGGACGTCGCCGATCTAGCTATGGTTATGCTAACCTTTTTTAGCGGGTCAGAACGTGCAATTACAGTCACCTCATCCTCTTTCGGTGGAGGTTCATCACACCCCAAATAGGTGCTGCACGACGAAGCACATAGCGTAGCTCATACCCATAGTCATCGGCAGCGCCGCGAGCCACATACCGAAGATCCTTACAAGCATCCCAAGGTTAATAGCCTTTATACCACGAGCTAGCCCCACACCCATCACACCACCAACTATAGCCATCGACGTCGATGCTGGTATGCCAAGTCTCGAGACCACGATCATTGTCAGGGATGCCGAGAGCTGGGCTGCGAATGCAGAGGATGGCGACAGCAAGGTTATTCTCTCTCCAACTGTTTCGAGAACTCTTGACCCCAAAGCAGTATACCCCCCGAGAGACTCAGTGCCGAGATAATCACGGCTAGCATCATTGCGTTGGGGACTTCCTGTATTTCGAGCACTGCTGCTAAGGGACCCGCCGCGTTAGCGACATCATTTGCACCGAACGAGAAGGACATGGTCACCGCGGTCATTGTGAGCAGGATACGGGTGGCTTCCGCCGAAGCATCTCCACCTTGCTTAACCTCGCGTCTCCACAAGGCAGTCACGACTGTGGAGGCACCAATGCCTACTCCAAGCGATAACAGCATAGGCATCCACAATTCTTCTGATCCCGTAAAAGCCTTGGCTAACGTGAGGAATGTCGGCACGAACGCGGATATGAACGCAGCCAACACGAGTACCAGAAGTATGTACCTCTTGTTGTTGAATGACTTCTCAAATATCCTGAACACGGCGTAGCTTAAAGTAGCTGAGATAGGGGGTACCAAAAGCCATGTAATCATTATCTGCAGAACTTTACCCCAGTTTATAGAGGACATGCCCATAGATAGGCCAAAACCAAGAACGCCGCCGATGATACAGACATGAACGCTCATGGGAACGCGAAGAACCGTGCTAATCATTGTCCAGATACCCGCCGCGGTAAGAGCCGATATCATACCCGCAGAAACCCCCATGGGATCGCCTATAAGCTCTATTACAACTATCCTTCTCATCACGGTGTCTGTAACGTAGGGTCCTAGAGTTATAGAGCCGCCGAGGCTGGCGATAGCCGCTATCACCAACGCACTTCGGGCAGAGATAACCCCTGCACCAACAGCTGCCCCGACAGAGTTCGCTGCATTATTAGAACCATTGTTCCAGGCTACGAAGAGCGCTGCTATGAGCGCCGCGACGATGATCGCCGTATCCAATCTCTCCACCGTAAGCACTAGGTAACACTCACTGTTGAGAAGAATATATTATATGTTCTGCTTCGATGAAGGAGGTAGGGTCGAGGTACTGACAAGTTGGTATACACCCACGACGTCAAGAAAGCTGCCGAGATCCTTTCCGGATCGCGCTTCGCCATAGCGTTAACAGGAGCAGGGATCTCTGCCGACAGCGGTATACCGACGTTTAGAGGAAGGGATGGTCTGTGGCAGGGGTATAGACCCGAGGATCTCGCTACGCCAGAGGCCTTTAGAAGAGACCCAGTCAAAGTATGGCGATGGTATCTGTGGAGGCTAGAGTTGATATCGAGCGCTAAACCCAATGATGGCCATAAAGCTCTTGCAGCTCTTGAGAAGCTCGGAGTACTTAAGTGCGTAGTTACTCAGAACGTTGACTGTCTGCATCAGTTAGCGGGAAGCAGGTGTGTAATCGAGCTGCACGGCAATATAAGACGGGCGAGATGCGATAACTGTGGCTATAAAGATGATGTGTCTCGCATACTCGGAGACATACCTCCGCATTGTCCACGCTGTAACCACATCATGAGGCCTGACGTAGTGTGGTTCGGCGAGCTTATACCCGACGATATATGGGAGAAAACAGTGGAGCTCTTCACAAGAAGCGATGTCGTTTTAGTTGTGGGGACGAGTAGTACGGTTATGCCCGCAGCGATGCTACCGGTGATGTCCAAGGAGAAGGGGGCCCGCATAATCGAGGTGAACGTAGAATCCAGCGCTTTGACTTACATAACCGACATCTTTATTCGAGGAAGAGCAAGCGTAGTGCTGCCCGCAATCCTTAGGGAAGTTGAGAACATGATTAGACGTTGATGTCTCTGCAACTTATGCATAAGGGACCAAACCTTGAGAACTCCATGATGAGATCCGGCACGTCATCTAATGTACTCACTACGGGAACTCCTAGAGCCTCTAGATCCTCCTCTAGGTCATCAGTATCCGAGACCCTGCTACAGAACTCTCCACGCACAACAAGTACGGGTTGAACCCTAGCTACTAGCGCTGAGCACACATCATTGAGCTTATCTCCTACGAAGATCGTCTCATCGGCCCTAAATCCTAGCCTCTTCATAACCAGGAGTATCTGTTTGAGCCTAACAGCTGCATTCTCACGCGTCACAAGACAGCGAGCATACTTTGCAAGACCTGCTTTCTCTAACACTCTCTCTGCCGCCGCCCTACTCTGCAGTGTCACGTACGCTATCACGAAGTTCTCACTGAGCTTCTTAATAGTTTTCAATGCATCATCATACAGCACTGGCTTCTCCGAAGCCTCCAGCTCGTACTTCCCCAATATCTGGTTAATCTTATCGAAGATCTCCTTACCTTCAACCTCCGCCAACATACCGAGGAATTTTCTCCTAGTTCCGTAGACCCTCGCTATCTGAGCCAGAGCCTCGCTCCATCTAATCGGTAGCTTCAGCAGCGTACCATCGATGTCGAAGATCACGAGCTTTATCCTACGCATTTTCGTTCCCGACCCAGAAGTGGGCATTTCGACAAGGTAATAAGAGCTAGCTCTACATGACCCCAGGAAGCCTGTGAAGAGTTATGCACGAAGAGTATAGTACTACACCACCTCATACATTTACTATACGGTGTAGCCTTATGCTAACTGAGGAGGAGCTCGTTAGATACAGTAGACAGATCCCTGTGCTCGGTCGTGAAGGCCAGGAGAAGCTTAGGAAGAGTACTATACTTATAGCTGGTGTAGGTGGTCTAGGCTCTGCATCTTCGATATACTTGACGGCTGCAGGTGTTGGAAGGTTGATACTAATTGATGCTCAGGAGGTGGAGCTGAGTAATCTCAATAGACAGATCCTTCACTGGACCAACGACGTAGGTGAACCCAAGGTATTTTCGGCCAAGGAGAAGTTGAAGAAGCTCAACCCGAACGTAGAGATAGACGTTTACCACGATATCCTCAGCGAAGAGCTTGCCAGGAGGCTTGTGAAGGAAGCGGATGTTGTTATAGATGCTCTAGACAACTGGGAAGCCCGCTTCATACTCAATAAAGTGTGTGTTGAGATGAACAAACCCTTTATCCACGCGGGTGTTGAGGGTATGTACGGTCAAATGCTTGTTGTTGTACCTGGTAAAGGTCCCTGCCTTCAATGCCTGATCCCGCGGCTACCTCCGAGTCGCGGCGGTATTCCTGTATTGGGTACCACACCAGGGATCCTAGGGCTTATGCAAGCAACTGAGGCAATAAAGATAGTTACTGGTGTGGGGGAACCTGCAGTAGGAAAATTAGTAATATACGATGGCTGCACGATGAGCTTCAGCGAGATTAAGGTTAAGAGAAGGCCCAGCTGTCCCGTATGCTCCAAGCTGAGTTAGGATGTTAAGCAATGAAAAATAGTAGCAATACTCAGCTTCACCTTCGTAGAAAATGCGCCAAAACTATTTAGCGGCATCAGTAGGCATTACAACTTTTTTGGAGCACTCGCAAACTTCTCAGAGGAATACAGCATCTACCCCACCCCAACCGACCTTCGCCACCTTCACTTTCACCGAGGACCCCCTCAATTGTTATTACCTTAAACAAGAACCCTAGCTTCTGGGTAGGGTAATTGAGCAACGACGTGAACGAACTCATCCAGCCTGTCATGGATGCCGATACCGAGGAGTATGAGGAGCCCATAGAGCTCTACGCTTCACAACCAGCGATGATAGCTGTTATGAGGAGTACGCGCAGCGTTGCCGAGAAGCTTTCACGCAAAGTTGAAGAAATGAAGAAGGCCTCGGCTAAGCTTCGTCAAATACTGAGTAGTAGGATACGTAGACTTCTTCCTGATCCCCCTCGCCACGCCCTAGCAGCCGTCGACTCAACTTATCCTACGCCGCATCTAGAGCTGATAGGAGGCAAGATAAACGTTGTTGTAGCGGGCTACGTGCTCTACAACGTACACGTCAACGCCATTCCACGTTCTAAAGCTGTTGCAAAAACCATCTTTAGCGAGACCGAGGAGGAGTTCTCAAAGATGGTTTCCCTAGAATCCAAGCTCATGGAACGAAGGTTGATAGCGGAACTTCTCGAGGCAGTAAGAAAAAGGTTGTTGAGCTTAGACATGATCATAATAGATGGCGAGATCGTTCCCTATCCACTGCTATTTACATCACCTAGAGTGTTGAAGAGAAGTAGGCTTGCTATGAAGCTGGTTCAAGTAACCGATCGAATGTTAGAGCTCGCCGATGCTCTTGAGATACCTCTGGTCGGCGTGATTAAGAGAAGTTATAGCTTCTACGCCTCGGTAATCCTTGGCGAGAGAACGCCCGTAAACGACAAAGCTTTGATGAGCTTAGTTCTCGACGCAGGAGAATACGCCATATTGGGAAGCTATGCAGATATACTACCTAAGTATGCTAACTACGTCAAGACCTCTCAAAGTATGGAATCTGAGAAAATTAGAGCTAGGATGCTTCAGACTATACACAGCATCCTCGATGAACATCCCCATTATCGCAATGTAGAGCTTATCTTCTACAGACCCTACCACAAGGTAGCGTACGGACAAGCAGTAAAGCTCGAAGTATTCCCCCGGAATTCGCTGAGCATCGAAGAGGTGTCATCATTAGCGAAGATGACCAGCTACAACGCCGTTCCGTGGATCATAGACGTTGTCGACGAGTATGTGAGATTCGAAGCACAAGCTCTAGGACTTCTACGCCGGAAGCTTGAAAGCGAGCTCGCGCGTAGCTACGGCAAGTTTGGGGTAGTGCTAACGGGATTAACGAACCCCCAGAAGAGCTACCTCTACGAGCCGCCCACATACCGTATGCATAGACATCTGCGTAGCTGACACGGTCAAGAAGTTACGAGCCTGCTTTTATCCTCACACTCTACTCTTCGATCCGGTGCTCTGAACGTTGCTAAGACTTGGTATAGTAGGTCTGGGTAGGTGGGGTAGAAACCATGTTAGGGTAGCAAAAGAGCTGGAGTGGGAAGGGGTAGTAAAGCTCGTAGCCGTCTGCGACATTGATGAGCCGAGGGCGAAGGAAGTAGCATCTAAGTATGCCGTACCTAGCTACTACGCCTCTGTAGAGGAGATGCTTAGAAAGGAGGATCTCGATGCTGTCACCATAGCAGTGCCTATAGACGAACTCTCTCGAGTTGCCTCCACCGCGTGTGAATACAATGTTAATTTCCTTGTTGAGAAGCCGGTAGCTATGTCTAGCAGGGTAGCTAAGGAACTGAGGAACCGCGCTGCTGCTAAGGGGCTTGTAGCGATGCCCGGCTTCATAATGAGGTTTAACCCCGCGATCGAGGCTCTCAGGAAGATTCTGGATAAGGAACAGCCTACGTATGCGGTCTTCAAGAGATTATCGAGAAGACCCGCACATGCTCGCAGATATTCAATACTCTTAGATCTTACAATACACGACATCGACCTTGCACGTTACCTCTTCGGCGAAGTAGGTAGGGTGAGATGGTGTGAATTACGCCCAGTAGATGAGGATCTCGTAGTCTTGCTACTTCTAGAGGTCGGCAACATGCTTGTGCTGGTACACACTGACGGCGTGTCTATAGCCAAGGTGAGAGAGACAGATGTGATTACGCGTTCGTCGTTTATACGCGTTAACACAGATGATCTCGAGATCTTCGTAAGGAAAGCTGATGTTCTTGAGAGTCTAAGCGTACGAGGTGAGGAACCTCTCAAGAAGGAGCTAAAGAGCTTCCTCCTCAAGGTACGAGGAGTGGATGTGGAGACCCCGACACTTGACGATGCTGTTAGAGCCTTGGAGATAATCGAAATTGCAGAGAAGGTAAACCGTGTAGACTAAACTCTTATTTATACGATACAGCTACAGAGCCCCGGGACCCATTATTGCCACGGGATCGAAGGATATGGAAACATCCCATCATAGACTTCAAACGTGGTCGTAAGGTAAGATTCTTCTTCGAGGGAAAGGTTGTTGAGGCCTACGAGGGGGAGACCGTAGCGGCAGCCCTCTACGCTATAGGGATCGACGTGCTGACGTGGAGCCCCAAGCTGAGAAGACCTCGAGGACCATTCTGCATGATAGGCAAGTGCAGCAGCTGTCTTATGAAGATAAACGGCGTACCCAATGTTAGAACATGTATAGAACCTGTATCCGAGGGACTGGTAGTTGAGAGACAGAGAGAAATTCCGCCGATACCAGAAACTTCTGAGAACAGGCAAGTACATGTAGAAGAGCTCGACGTAGACCTCGTGATCGTGGGAGGAGGTCCGGCGGGCCTAATAGCAGCCATGGAGGCATGTAAAAGAGGTCTCGACGTAGTTCTGATAGATGAGAGTCCCCGGATTGGCGGACAGTTAGTCAAGCAGACCCACAAATTCTTTGGTTCACACGAGTGGTTCAGCGGCCATAGAGGATTTGAAATAGCTGAATTACTTAGCAAGAAACTAGCTAGCTTCAAGAACCTGCGCATATTAACTCGGACAACAGCCTACGGCATATTTAAGGACAATGTTGTTGGTGCAGCGTGTTTTGGGAGTACCCCAGGAAACTACACTATAAGATTCCGCACATGTATAATATCGACAGGTGCTTCAGAGAACTACCTTGTGTTTCCCGGCAACGACCTACCGGGAGTGATAGGTGCTGGCGGCGCACAGACCCTCATGAACGTGTTCGGAGTGAGGCCAGGAGAAAGGGCGTTGGTTGTTGGAGCGGGGAACGTGGGGCTAATTGTTTCCTATCAGCTACTTCAGGCAGGTGTGAAGGTTTTAGCTGTGGTAGAGCTTATGGATGAGATCGGCGGTTGGTTCGTACACGCTGCCAAGATCCGCAGGTACGGCATCCCTATACTCACACGTCACACTGTCAAGGAGGCTTGGGGCTGCGAAAGAGTTGAAGGAGCGACTGTGGTCGCTGTCGACGAGAAGTATGAGCCTATCTCGGGCTCGGAACGTGACTATGAAGTTGATGCTCTCCTCCTTGCAGTGGGACTTACACCAGATAATAGGTTGTTAGCTCAGGCGGGTGCAAAGATGGTGTGGCTGCCCAGTGCTGGAGGATTCGTTCCCCTCCGCACAGTATTTCAAGAAACAACGCTGAGAAACATCTTTGTGGCAGGAGACTCGTCGGGAATAGAGGAAGCGACTACGGCTATGGTAGAAGGTGCGATCGCGGCGATCACAGCCGTAGAGAGTGTTAGAGGTATTAGCAAAGAAGATGAGAAGTACAGGAAGAGACTATTGAAGTTCCTCTGGGGCGAGTACAGGGCATCACCTGTTGTAAGGAGAGCTGCCGAGGCCAAGAAGAAAGCTCTAATCGATCCCGAGAAGCTGGAAGAGGTGGTCAGAGGATGACGGCAGACAATATTCGGAAGAGAGGCTACATAACCTACGAAGAACTTAAGGCACGAGGTCTCTTACCCCCGGAGGAAAGGATGCTCAAGGGCCCCGTAGCCATAGCCGAGTGCCCCGAGGAGATACCATGTGATGTATGTGTGGTTACTTGCCCTTCAAGAGCTATAAGTAAGAAGGTCATATACGAATTACCTAGAATAGACTGGAATAAGTGTACTGGCTGCGGCATCTGCGTAGGAGCATGCCCTGGACTTGCTATGTTCGTCATAGATATGTCCAAGGGAGACAGAGCCTATATTACCTTGCCCCACGAATTCTTACCAGTTCCTCGCGAAGGCGATGAAGTGATCCTACTCGATCGTAAGGGTGACAGAGTTGGTCGTGGTCGTGTTGTTAGGGTATTCACGTACCGCAGAACGTATGTAGTTACGGTGGAGGTACCCCGGGATTTAGCCATGGAGGTGAGAGCCATATGGGTGGAGAAATGAAAAAGATTAGAATGTGTAGAGAGCACCCCGCTATTGTGTGTAGGTGTGAGGATATTACGTTGGAGGATATCGAGAAAGCGATAGAGGCAGGGTGTAACAACGTGCAGTGTGTCAAGACTATGCTGAGACTCTCCATGGGTCCTTGCCAAGGAAGAACATGTATACCGCTGATCGTCAGGATACTAGCAAGGAGACTGGGTAAGAATCCAGAGGAGCTACATGTTCCGAGCTCACGACCACCTCTAGTACCTTTACAAGCAGAGCTGTTCTGCAGGTGAACTTGGGCTGAAATACCATACAGTGATCGTAGGAGGCGGTATTTCGGGGCTTTTCACAGCCTACTTCCTAGCGAACAGAGTAGATCCTGAGAAGATATTGTTAGTAGAGAGGAGCTACATAGGTTCGGGCTCTACACTACGCTGCGCTACCGGGATAAGAGCTTCTTTTACTACTGAAGAACACATAGTGTTGATGAAGAGATCCATTGAATATTGGCTGGAACTCTCACGTGAACTAGGTTTCTACCTTAGGCGTGGAGGATACGTGTGGCTCCTCCAGGAAGAACATCTAGACGCCTTCAAAGAGTACTCACAGCTACATAATAGGTTCGGCGTACCCACGAGGATTGTGGATCGAGAGTTCGTAGCAGAACTAGTACCATCGATAAATCAGGATATGTTCGCAGCTGCACTACATGACCCCCTAGCGATGCAGGCAGATCCCTTCGAAGTCATCCACACCCTCACCAGGTTCTTGAAGAGCACGGGGGTTAAGATACAAGAATTCACAGAGGTTACCAAGCTAGTTCTAGACCATGAACGTAAAAACGTTGAGGCTGTAGTCACAAACAAAGGCGAGATCCCTGCAGAGAACATAGTCGTCGCAGCGGGTACCGGTACAAAGAACCTGCTCAAGAGTGTAGGTGTCGACGCTCCACTGGAGCCGCTTCCAAAACACATACTGATAACTATGAGGTACCGCAGACTCTTTGATCCTCTTCTCATAGACTGGGCAAGCAATAGCTACATTGTTCAAAGCAGGTATGGCGGCTTTATAGTGGGTGCGGAACTAGCCGAAAACACGAGCGGTGAGGCTATAAATAGAATTGACTACATGCCCCACGCGGTCAGGATATGGAGCAAATTCTTCAAGTGGTTCCCCAAGGTCTACATACTGAGATACTGGACAGGCTACTATGTAATGACCCCCGATCACCACCCTGTTTACGGTCCGGTTGAAGGTGTTGATGGTGTATATATTGCAGCCGGGTTCAGCGGACACGGCTTTATGCTAGGCCCCGTAACAGGGTACGTAACTTCGAGATGGGTGATCGACGGGGATCCCGGGATTGCCCAAGCAAAGAACTTAATGTTGGCTAGGTTCACTATGGGAAGGCTCATCCGCGAGAAAGCCGTGATCGGATAGAGGTATACTCGAACAATGTGTATATCGAGAATAGTGAGTGTATTAGTAGTCCTACAGGCAAACCCACCAATTTGAAGAAGCTGAAGTTTGCGATGAATCTCGGAGCGCGAAAAGCTAAGTATGCACACAATATCGCAAAGGGTGCAAGAAGTAGCAAACCCCACGGAGCAACCGGAGAGAGCAATAAGCCCACCAGTAATGTGAGAAGTAGTAGGAACCACACCCAGGAATCCCAAGGAACTGCACCTACATAAGCTGCCGCTTCTGCAGCACCCCGTGCCCGTAGCAACTGCCACTTGATAATATCGCCTAGTCTCTGGGGGAGAGAGACCGTCACAACAGCATCATCATCAACACAGTACTTAAATCTGCGCTTCGTTTTCAACATACGTAGTGTGAACCCATAATCTTCGGCGCGTCTGCTAGGAGGGTACCCTATTTCTTTACATAGGTGGATGCGCATACACTTGTTATTCCCCGGTACATGTTTTTCCCATAACCGCGGAAAGACTAGGTGAACCGCGTGGTACCAGAAGAAAGCATGATCCCATAAGCTCCCCCTAACAACCGGTTTTCCACCAGCGACATCGCATCCCTTTTTCACAACCATTCTTACAAGCTCAGCT
>QMWT01000021.1 GCA_003661775.1 Thermoprotei archaeon | reverse complement strand
GTCGAATACCTGTGCACACGTGTTGCGCTGATCAACGATGGTAGGATCGTGGCCGTTGGCACACCCGCGGAGTTGAAGAAGCTAACTGCTAGTGAAAACCTCGAGGAGGCTTTCATAAAGTTGCTCAGTGATGTACCTTGAGGATAGGTAGGTTGCTGAGGGTATTCATGTGGAAAGAGCTCACAGACTTGGGCAGAGACTACACGACCCTCATAATGGCTGTACTCCTACCGTTAATATTGATGCCCGTGACCGCGGCTGCAACCCTCGGACTTAGAGAGCAGCAGATAGCCCCCACGATCTATGTAGAGGTGGAGGACATTGCAGGAAACTATACTCTGTGTCCCGGTGTAGTCCTGGATCTGGAGAATGTTGTGGACGCCCTCGTTAATGAAATGATGCTGCGCGGAGCGGTGCTCGCGAGAGATTACCGGGAAGCGGATCTGTGGCTTAGACTACCTATAGGCTTCATGCAGAACCTCAGCAGCCTCCACGCGCAGGCGGTTGTCTACGTAGAGCTCATCCCCGGTTCGTCGCGCTCGCAACAGGCCTTCAACATAGTTATGGAAGCGTTAGGAGCTATTTCGGCTGAGGTGTCACAGGCTAAGATCAGTTGTCTAGGTAATGTGTCGCGCGAAGCTCTCTGCAACCCCGTGCTGGTGGTGTATTCTTACAAGATTCCGGGTCTGGGCGAGGTACCTTTTGAAGAGGCAGCGCGGTACTCAGCGGCGAAGCTACTTATGTTCTCCCTGATGTTTGTTCTAAGCCCCGTTACGCTGTACCTCGTGGATAGCATAGTTGGTGAGAGGGAGCGTAGAACTCTCGAAGCGTTGATGAGCCTCCCAATAGCTAAATACAGTTTCGTACTAGGTAAGGTTATCTCGAGCTCTGTTCTGGGAGGCGTAGCTGCGGTATCAGATGCGGCTGGTCTACTGATATACTTCTACCTTCTTGGCGGCGCGGCCCTGAAACTGGATCCGTTCATCGTAGTCATGCACGGCGTGGCTGTCTACGTCACAGCCCTTCTATGCTTAGCACTTGCCCTGCCTATTGTTCTACGAAGCCCCACCTACCGATCAGCTAACATAGCTAGCTTGGGAGTTATCGGCGCAGCCTCTGTGGTATACATGGCCGCGCTCTTCGTCGACCTCCACGCACTATCGCCTCTGGGAACACTTCTCGTACACCTAGACCCGTTCACATACACAGCACTGTTCATACACTATGTGGTGTTCGGTAACTACAGTCAAGGGCTTACGTACATAGTGGCTGCCCTAGGAATTTCGCTGGCACTGATCGGGTTATCCACCTACATGCTCAACTATGAGAAGCTAGTCTACACCGTACGCGAATAACTTGAGCGAAAAGCGAAAATCGGCATAACGCCTATAAACCTCGACACTCTTCATAAGTGTAAACGGGGCCGCGAAGTAGCGGGGTAGGGCAGCCTGGTAGCCCGCGGGGCTCATAACCCCGAGGTCGGTGGTTCAAAACGGGGCGCCCGCCCTACCTCATTCAGTTATCTTAATCCTAATAGGGAGTTGCTTGTAGAAACATCGCTACACTCCGTACACGAGGCACGAATCCACGCGCACATCTGTGGAGATGGATATATGTATACCGAGAAGGGGCAGCGCGGAACAAGATACGTCGTAGAGTACACTAACTCATGCAAAGAACTTATAGAAGAATACATAGACGATGTCGAGAACGAATATGGAGTAGCAGTGAAGGTGTTAAAGCATAAAATGCTTACATCGCTAGGTTTCGCTCCAAAACGCCTACCTAAGACTCAAGGCATTAGGTGCGGGTGGATCTAGGGAGTGGAGGGCACCTATCACAATATTTCCTCTCTAAGGATAAGGTTAAAGCTAAGAACCTAATATGTGCGTGGATCAGAGCGTACATCGATGATGAAGGATACGTGGATCTGAAGACGAGGAGGATAGCGGTTACATCAATTAATAAGAATGGTCTTAGAGGTGTGAAAGACCTTCTAGAGTTTCTAGGAGTTCCATGTAAAGTCTACAAAATCATGGAAGGCTATGCTTACAAACTAGTTATAAGCGGAAATAATCTGGTTAAACTTGCACAATGCTTGAAACCACTGCGCCCTGAGAAGAGGAGAAGGCTACAGGAGCTTCTATCGATATATGAATACAAAAATTTAAAACTGACAACAGTAATGAAAGCATACGGATGAGGTAGGGCGGGCGCCTCGGGAGAGTCCACCCCCCGCTACCAGGGCGGGGCGGCCCCACCAAACTTGTTATACACCGCATCGTGCCTCTCTCAATCTCTAAACTTGAAAGGGCTCAGCTTGATAGGCGATGGGTGTTCCGCTTTAAAGCCCAAAGCGAATAAGGTCAATGCTTTCTTTGCTGTGATGTACCGGATTTGCTGAATGCTTATTTAGCCGTCGTTGCATAGAGTGTGGTGTCTATGGAATACCCAGTATACATATGTCTTCAGGATATCTGAGTTGGTATGATCGGTGTCTAAGAGTGGTGCTGCATCCTAAGGTGATAGAGCTAGTTCAAGAGAGAGGGTGGAGCGGTCTTAATGAGATTCAGGTTGAAGCTAGTAAATATATTGCTGAAGGATACAACGTGCTTATAGTAGCTCCCACGGGGTATGGTAAGACCGAGGCAGCTATACTGCCGGTGATGTCGAGAATACTTTATGAGAATGCCAAGCCCATAGCCGTAGTGTACGTAACGCCTCTGAGGGCTCTCATAAACGATATTACACGTAGGCTAAGAGAGTGGGGCGATAGACTAGGTATAGTTGTTGCACGAAGGCATAGCGATATATCGAAATCCGAGAAGAAGTTGAGGCTGAGAAAAACACCCCATATACTCGTCATAACACCCGAAGGTCTCGAGATAGAGCTGGATTGGGCACATAAGTTCAGGCGGTTCTACAAGAATGTCAGATGGGTGATAATAGACGAGGTGCACGATCTCATAGGTACAAAACGTGGTGCGCAGCTGGCCCTCCTCATTTCACGTTTAAGGAAGTTCACAGGCCGTGATCTGCAGATAATAATGCTCTCTGCTACCGTGGGCGATCCGCTAGAGGTGTCGCGCTACTTCATAGGATGCTCCAAAAGACCTTTGAAGATAGTTACAAGCTACTCTAAGAAGCCCATGGAGATCGCGATACACTTCGTTGAAGAGGACTGGAGTAAGATAGCCGTTAAAGTAGCTGAGCTACTGGAACCCCCTACGATTATATTTGTAAACTCGCGTTACGCTGGCGAGAGACTTCGTGAAGAGCTCGAACGTCTAGGGATACGCAATGTTATGGTACATCATTCATCCGTATCGAAAGAACTTAGAGAAGAAACAGAAAGATTGTTGAAGGAAGGTAGGCTGGTAGGCGTCATAGCTACGAAAACACTCGAACTAGGCATAGATATAGGCTATGTTAGGAAGGTTATAGTTGTAGGATCCCCCATCCAAGTGCAGACGCTGCTTCAACGAGTGGGCCGCTCTGGTCACAGCATGAGGGAACCCATGCGCGGAGCTATAATTGTGTGGCACCCAGTGCAGCTCCTTGAAGCAATGTCGCTTGTAAGACTTGCTGAAAGAGGAGTACTCGAAATTCCAAACACTAGATGCGCTCCTAAGGATGTGGTAGCACGCATGATAGTAGGGTACCTTCTCAAAGCTTCATCGCCAGTAAAAATCGACGAGCTTTACGAGATAGTGCGCGGAACCTATGCTTACCGACACATGACCTACGAAGAGTTTCTCAAGCTCGTTAAGTACTTAGCTAAGAATCGTCTCGTGGAGATGAGTGGTGAAGGTCTTAGAATAGGCCCTAGATTCTACACTACGTGGAGATTCGAACACGATAAGTACAGAGGGACTAGAGGATTTACGGAGTTCTTCACGTTTATATCATCGCTTCCAGAGTTCGTTGTTAAGACAAGAGAAGGGTGCGAAGTAGGGAAGCTGGATTCGCATTACGTGTTCCGCTATCTGAGGGTAGACGATGTTGTCAGGCTTGCAGGACGAGCTTGGAAAGTTGTCAGGATTGATGACCATATGTACACGATCGAGGTAGAGCCTGCGGCTACGAGCAGTGGTGAGGTCCCGCTGTGGAGAGGCGAGACAGCTAAGCGTAGCGGCGTGGCGGCTAGAGAGATGGCCGAGCTCTTAAGAGCTTCTCTAAACTCCGGAAATCGCAGTGATGTGCTGCTCAGCGTCATCAGGAGCATAGCTGAGAAGTATATTGCTGAGATAGGGGTGCTACCCTCGACAAACACGGTGATCAAGGAGAGAGTGGGTAGCTATGTTATTTACACGTTCTTTAGTGATGAGAAGGCTCTTGATGCCTTGGCGCAGTTAATGCTCTACATATTATCGTCGAAGGAAGGCCTGGATGTAGAGATCAGGGTTTCACATGTTGGTATAGCGGTTAAGAGCCGCATGTCATCGCCTCTCGAAGAGCTAGTTGAGCTTAACGAGGATGAGTGGCAGCGGCTGACAGTAGAAGCTCTCAAACGTTCACCCTACTTCAGAATAAAGACAAGCGAGTTGAGCCCGAGTTTTGGTGCGCGTGATGACGAGGAGGAGCTTGTTGAAGAAGTTGTGGTGCAACTTAAGCAGGAGCACTACGACTTCGATGCAGCTCTGAAGATCCTTAAGGACATTAAAAACGGTAAGATAGAGATTATAAACGCAGGCGAAAGAAGAGAGCCGCTGCCGCTAGCTGAGTATTTAATGAGATTACCTCCGCAGAGACCGTGGATCCACGATGTTTTCAAGATACTCTACACATACCTAACCGACGATGCTTTTACAGTTGATGAGCTCAGCGAATTGCTTTCGCTCCCAGCGAGATACCTAGAGAACAAACTAAAAGAAATGAGGAAGAACAAGTATAGGGCAACATACTTCATAGACATAGATACGTTTGAGAAAAGATGGACTCTAGCGGAGTCGCTGCCCATGGTAGCAGAGCGAGTTGAATTTGCAGAAAGCTTTAGAATCTACGAAACTGGTGAGGTTTACAAGGTTATGATTAGGAGGTCTAACGATGATTCCTACAAGACGCAGTACATTCGGGCTTCTATGGCAGATATAGAAAAGATTGCTCGTGAGCTCGGTTCCTTCGGGGACCTGCTTTACGAACTAAGGATAGAGCCTGCCTACGGGTTCAAGTACGAGAATCAGAGCTTTGGTTATTACTACGTGCCTGCGGAGGCAGTAAAGTACATGATTCTCAACGCTATAGCATGTATACAAAGGCTCAGAATGAGTGGAAACCCAACTTAACCTTTTAAACCTTCCAGTGTGTAAAGACTTGGATACGGTTAGGGGATGCTGTTTATCAGGTGGATATTCCATGAGCTCACTGCCGGAAACCGCTCATAGGGTATTGGCAGAAACCCTAGGTCAGCTAGTCTTGGTCAGGCTTAGGGGCGGTAAGTCGCTAAGAGGCAAGCTCAAGAGTTTTGATATGCACTTGAATCTAGTACTTGACGAGGCTGAGGAGCTGATGGGGGATGGTAAGTGGAGAAAGCTCGGTACTGTTCTTATACGTGGTGACAATGTCCTCATGTTATCGCCCATTACGTAGGTGATCCTGTATGAAGGGCACCCCATCTATGGGTAAAAAGAGCAAGAAGGTTACACACATAAAATGTAGGCGATGTGGCAGGGTGGCCTTTAATGTAGCGAAGGGTTATTGTGCGGCATGCGGGTTCGGCAGGTCTAAGCGGATGAGGAGATACAAGTGGCAGAACAAAAAGTGGAACAGAGTTAGACTAGATTGATTTAATGTGTTTGTTCACCTGCCTCCAAAACGAGGAGTATGTAGAGTTCTCTGCCCTCAACGCTCCACTCACGTGCATCTTCAGGTTTGGTCTCTGCAAGCTCTACGGTTTTACAGCGTGTTTCACGGGCAATGAACTCTCTATGGATCTCAACGGCTTTTCTCAGCATGTTGTCTGGAGTATACACAATCGCTTTCTCGACCATGGCATCTAGAGGAAGCTTCAACTCCTTTCTCATCACCTGGATTCTTCTCACAATCTCTCTAGCAAGACCTTCCAGAATAGTCTCTTCGTCTAGAGTGAGATCGACGTAGACCTTGACTCTTCTACCCTCGCTCTTTTTCAGGTGGTGTAGCTCGACGTCTTTTCTTGTAACCTCGACCTCTTTAACGTTGGCATAGACCTTCAGCACTCGTGCAGCTCTTTCGAGGAGCTGTGGCTGTAGCTCGGTGGATGTTTCGGGGATCACGACCACTGCTTTTCTTATGGGCCACCTTCTCTTGATACCGGCTTCGGATCTTAACGTTAGAACGAGCTCGGATGCTTCGAGCATTAGATCCACAGCAAGCCAGGTCTTCTCGTCTAAGAACCTGCGAGGAACTTGAGGCCACTCAGCTGCGTGTATGGATACCGGAGCTCCGGGCTCTAGTCTTCTCATGAAGGCTTGGTAGAGGTACTCAGCTATAAACGGTGCGTAGGGGGCTAGAACTTTGAGAAGCGTTGATATAGCTATGTATAGTGTGGCGTAGACGCTGCGTTTCGGCGGCGTATCTTCCTCGATCCATACACGCGGTCTGACCAGCGTTATGTACCTATGACTCAGTACCTCGACTATGAACTCCAGAATTCTCCGTGCTCCTACATGCGGATTGTCAAGCTCGATGCTCTCCTCTACATCCTTCACTAGCTTATCAAGCTCGTAGAGAAGCCATAGATCCTCCGGTTCTAGATGCTTAAGATCCTCATCTAGTTTGGATGGTTCCCAGCGGTCTAGCTCCATGTAGGTTTTGGCGAAATTCACGCTGTTCCAAAGTATATCGAGCTGTCTCTTAACATCAAGAACTTCGTCGGGGTCGAAGTTTATGTTGTCCCACGGAGCAGCTTTTGCTACGAGGTAGAGCCTCGTTGGGTCAGCGCCGTACTTCTCCATGAATTCGTACGCCCAGATAACGTTGCCCCTGCTCTTGCTCATCTTCTTACCGTACTTGTCGAGTACGAGCCCTTGACACAGCACGCTTTTGTAAGGAGCTTTGCCGTACCATGCAACAGATGTGAACATTAGTGTATAGAACCAGCCTCTTGTCTGGTCTATAGCCTCCGTTATCCAATCGTAGGGGAAGAGCTCGTTAATGAGCTTACCCCACCCATACTGCTCTAATGCAGCAGTATGAGCTATTCCGCTATCCAGCCACACGTCGACCACGAAGGGTTCGCGCTTCATCTCGCCACCGCACTTAGGACATTTCAACACAACTCTATCGATCCAGGGTCTATGGTGGTCGAATACGGCTTCGGGGTTCAGTGCTCTTCTCTTGACCTCCTCTAGGCTTCCAAGGGCCTCTCGATACCCGCATTTGGTGCACGTCCATATAGGTAATGGTGTTCCCCAATACCTCTCGCGGGATATGCACCAATCTCTTGCATTCTTCAGCCAGTCATCGAAGCGATTCCTAGTCCAAGCCGGAGTCCATCTGATCCGGGAATTTTCGTCGAGCATCGTAATCTTTATGGGTTCGACCTTTATGAACCACTGCCTATCAGCATAGTACATAAGCTTGGTACCGCATCTCCAGCAGTGAGGATACTCGTGCTCAGCCTCTCCGATATGTATTAGCAACCCTTTTCTTCTCAGATCTTCGATTACGTGAGCGTTAGCCTCTATGAACCACAGTCCCTGATACTTACCTGCTTCGGGTCCAAAGTAACCACTCTTCATTAGGGGTTTGAATACAGGTAATTCGTACTGCTTACCGAGCTCGAAGTCTTCAGGACCGTGTGCGGGTGCGATATGTACGACTCCTGTCCCCTCCTCCATACTAACCCATGTTGCGGGTAAGATCCTGTGTACCCACTTACCTTGGTGTTCGTTGTGTGCAGGCACCTCGGGAACTAGTGGATGTTCATAGGATATCCCCACGAGTTCGCTTCCCCGGATCTTCTCTGTGATAACGTGGCTTTGGAGCCCCACTTCTTCTACAAATTCTTTGAGCCTCTTCTCGGCAAGTATCCAGTACTCGTTGCCCACCTTGATCTTAACGTAGATCTCGTCAGGGTGGACAGCTAGCGCCTCATTAGATATTATGGTCCAGGGCGTGGTTGTCCACACCACCATATAGGTGTTGTCTTCGTTCTTGAGCTTGATCTTGAAGTAGAGGCTAGGGTCTTTAACTAGTTTGTAGCCTTGCGCCACCTCATGGCTGCTCAGCGCAGTTTGGCAACGAGGGCATACAGGTACAACTCTTAGATCTTCGTAGAGGTACCCTTTCTCCCACATGCTCTTTAAGAATCTCCACGCTGTATCAAGGTACCTTGGATGACGTGTTTCATAGGCGTGATCGTAGTCTAGCCACAGCCCTAGCCTCTCGCTGGCATTACGCCAGTGTTCTATGTAGTAGTCAACAAGTTTCTGGCACTCATCAACAAATCTCTCGGCTCCGAAAACCTCTATATCGCGCTTTGTCTTAAACCCGAACTTTCTCTCAACCTCAAGCTCAACGGGTAAGCCCTGAGTATCCCATCCCGCTTGATCCCATACACGGTACCCCTTCATGCGGTAGTATCGTAGCTTTATATCTTTGAGAGTCCTGCCCCTGGCATGTCCCACATGCATGAAACCATTGGCTGTCGGGGGGCCTTCTAAGAAGCAGAAGACTGGTGCATTGCCGCTCCACGACTTCTTTCTGACGATTTCAGGTATACTTTCACGCTTCCAGAAATCCAGAACCCACTTCTCCACCTTTAGGGGGTCGTAGCGTCCTTTAAGCATGGGTTCGACGGATAATATTACCACCCGCACACCTACTCCAGGGGGCTACCCTTAAAGTGTTTCGTATCTTCTCCCGATCATATCGTGTTCTGCTACACAATTTATTGAAAAAGTGCTGTTCAGCATACGCGTGTTCCAGGCTTCACGGGCTCGGCTACGGTTATGAGCACGGGCTTCTCGTCGTCATTGCAAGTGGCTAGTAGCATACCACGACTTTCGTAGCCCATGAACTTCTTAGGTTTAAGATTCGCTACTACAATGATGTACTTACCTACGAGGTCCTCAGGCCTATACCATTGGGCCAAACCCGTTATTATCTGCCTCTCCTCCGAACCTAGATCCACTATCAGCCTCAGTAACTTCTTTGAACCGGGTATTTTCTCAGCCTTCTTAACGTATGCAACTCTCAGATCTATCTTCTTGAACTCTTCGATATCTATGAAGTGCTCGCTCAAAGGGACATCCCCAGAACTATGCACATCGAGCAACCTTTAATACCCTAATACTTTGCAGAGCCACGTTTCTTAACGTATTCTCCGTAGTACGCTAATGCAGCTGCAACTCTGATAGCTCTTTCAGGACTCGGGTATGCTGGGATGCCTGCAGCTTCAAATTTTCGACTATACTCCTCGGCTATGTATCCGCCTGTCACAACCGCGAGCATGGGCGCTTGGTACTTCTTATGGGCTTCGGCTACGTAGTTAATTACATCACCTCTGATCGCCGGTGGGTGGGGAGGGGCTATCACGATGACTATGTCGACTATATTTTCTGGTAAGACCTCCTCAAGCACTATGCGGTACCTCTCGTCGTCGGTGTCGCCCGTAAGGTCTACCGGGTTCTTCACCACGACGTGTGGTGGCATCTTGGCTCTCAATCTCTGCTGTAGTTCTTCGGGTAGTACAGGAACCTCGAGGCCATAACGCTCGGCAAAATCAGTGGCTATGACACCTTCGCCGCCTGCGTTTGTCAAGATGAGCAGTCTTCGGCCCTCCGCGGGCCTGGTCATGGTGAAAGCTTTGGCTATGTCGAACATCTCCTCCATGGTATCGGCTTCTATGATCCCTGCTTGTTTGAAAGCGGCTCTGTAAACTTCGTAGTTCGAGGCAAGAGCACCTGTGTGGCTAGCAGCGGCACGCGCTCCCGCACCTGATCTCCCTCCCTTCAACACGACCACGGGCTTCCCTTTAACTGTGGCGCTCCTAGCAACCTCGATGAACTCCTTTCCACGCCTTGGCTTCAAGGCTTCGATATACATGAGGATCACCTTCGTATGCGGATCGTCTATGAGATACCTCAGCAGCTCTACGTCGTCTACATCGACCTTGTTGCCGTAGCTGACAGCCTTGGCAAGTCCCAGCCCCTTCATGGCCATCCAGTCTACCCACATCGACAGCATGGCGCCGCTCTGGCTTATTATCGATATAGAGCCCAATGGCGGTCTTCTCAATCTATCCTCGGGTAAGAAGAAGGTGTCTATGCCCGTCGTGTTGTCAAGAACCCCTATGCAGTTGGGACCAATGATTCTGATTCCGTACCTTCTCGCGATCTCTAGAAGTTTGCGCTCTCTTTCTGCACCCTCAGGACCTATCTCCGAGAACCCTCCACTAATCACAATAGCAGCTTTAACCCCCCTCTTCCCGATCTGCTCTACTATACTGGGCACGCGATCTGCTCTAACCGCCACTACTGCTAGATCCACAGGATCTGGAACGTCAAGTATCGTAGGGTAGGCCTTTAATCCGAGAATTTCGCTGTACTTGGGGTTTACCGGGTATATCCTTCCTCGGCGGTACCTTTTCTTGAGCTGGTCAACGATTACATAACCTACCGATCCCCGTTTAGGACTAGCCCCTATGACCGCTATGCCTCTCGGCTCAAAGAAGTTCTTTAGGTCTTCAGCCACGGGCCTTCACCTTGGGAACGGAGTAGCCTCTCTACTCTGGAACTTATTTCAAGCCCTAGTGCGTACCCGGCTTTGTAGGCTATTCTGTTTTTCTCAAACTCCTTCTGTCTACGAAGCACTTCTATCAGCAGCTCATTCCTAGCAACCCCGAGAGCCGCCAAGATACCCAAAGCAGCTATATTCTCTCTACCCCGAGCACCCGCCTCCTCAACTTTACGGGTTATAGGCAATACTATGGTGTTGGGAAAAGTTTTGGTCTCAACGAGGTCGCGGTTCAATATGACGATAGAGCTCTGCTGAGCTAACTTAAGCCACCTCTTGACACCAGCCTCGTGAAGAGCTATGAACAGTGTGAAGCTATCTACAAAGGGGTTTTCTATGGGCATGTCTGATGCTACAACGTATGCCAAAACGGAGCCTCCCCGCACCTCAGCTCCGTAGCTCTGGAGCTGGGCCACGTAGTACCCCTGTTTGAACAATGTGTTAGCCAGCAGCGTAGCAGCGAAAACGAGGCCCTGCCCCCCACGGCCCGCAAATGCGATCGAGATCTCCAAAGAATTTCACCCACGGGCACGAGTTGAGTATTCACGGTATCTATCGATAAACCCAGGTTTGTTTTCACGCCTGAATACCCCTACTGGTATTAGATCTCTACGCTCCTTTGGCGAGAGACTAGCATAGGTATCTTTGTCTACACACGTTCTTGCAAGTTCCTTGATCTTCTCGCCCGGAGTCTTGCCCTCGTACCTAACTACGTAAGTTACACACGGAGCAACTATTTCTATAAACCGAAGACCCTTAGTGACTTTGCTCAACACTTCCTTAAAGCTCTCTTTTAACTGCTCAAAATTCGATATACACCAACGGGCTACATAGTTGGCGTTTGTCGACATGAGGAGCGAGACGGCATTCATAGGCTCTTCGAAGTTTCCGAATGGGGTAGTAACGGTTCTTGTCCCTTGGGGGGTTGTAGGTGATGCCTGGCCGCGTGTCATCCCCAACACGAGGTTGTTCACGAGCACAACCACTAGCTCCATGTTCCTCCTAGCAGCATGTATTAGGTGGTTGCAGCCTATGGAGAGGAGATCTCCATCTCCGCCTATCACTATAACTTCAAGGTCTGGCCTAGCAAGCTTGATGCCCGTGGCAACGGCAACAGCTCTTCCATGTAGTGTATGGACGGAGTCGGCGCGTATGTAGGGGTTGGGTATCCACGATGAACAGCCTATTCCGCTTACGAACACGTACCTATCCAGCTTAGTAACCCCTAGTTCGCGGAAAGCCTTCATGAGAGCGTTTATGATTATTCCGTTATAGCATCCCGGGCAGAATGCTGTTGGCAGCGCCCCCGATCTTAGGTATTGGAGAGAGAAATGTGGGCTCATAATCCTAAGCACCTCAGAACGAAATCTACGATTTCGCTGGGGTACACCGGGATACCCCCGCCCACCTTACCAAAATGCAGAACCTTTTTATCGCATCCAAACGCTCTTTCAAAATCCATGTAAAGCTGTCCTAGGTTCATTTCTACAACTACCACGAGCTCGGGATCCCCAACTATTTTCTTCACGAGTAGTGGGTCGAAGGGCCACAGAGTCTTGGGTATGAAGAGGGAAGCGCGAAGACCTTTCTTTGTGAGTCTTTTGAAAGCCTCCTTAGCTGAACGTGCGACGGAACCGTAGGCTACAAGCAGCACCTCTGGGTCTTCACCTCCATGGAACTCATACACGAACAGCTGATCTATGTTTAGCCACACCTTCTGCTTAAGTCTCGTAACAAGTTTGTAGTGGGTCTCATAGCTGTGAACGTCGCGGAAACCCCGCTCGTTATGAGTAGACCCCGTTATCAATAATGCAGCTCCTGAGCCTAGGGGAGGTAGCGGCGGGGCTTCTCTGGGGGTTTCAGAACCAAAAGTAGGCTTACCAACATCGGATCTTCTGCGAGGCACTGGTGCCAGCTTGTCAGGAACTACAACAACTTCACGACCGTGAGCTATGAATTCGTCGCTTAGTACAACCACAGGTACTCGTAACCTCTCTGCGATCTCGAAGGCTTTGTAAGTGAGGTCGAAGCATTCCTGGGGGCTTGTCGGTGCCAGGACCACTAGGTACTGATCTCCGTGTCTACCCCACCTAGCCTGCATAACAT
>QMWT01000020.1 GCA_003661775.1 Thermoprotei archaeon | reverse complement strand
CCCGCCATTATCGCCAGGTTCTTGGCGTGCAGCTTCATGTGGCCTCTCTGGATACCTTCAGTAACGAGCGCACGTATAGCTGCCAAGTTCTGAGCCAAGCCTACCGCTGCCATAATCTCCGCGAGTTCCTTGGCGGTCTTCACCCCCAGTATCTTGAGTGCGATCCTAGCTACGGGATGCACCCTTGTGGCGCCACCGACAACACCTACCTGTAGAGGTAGCTCGAGAGTTCCCACTAGGTATCCTTCAGAGTCAACATCCCAGGTGCTGAGGGGTTTGTAGGCACCGTCTCTAGCGGCATACGCATGCACACCTGCTTCTATAGCCCTGTGGTCTTGGGCTGTTGCAAGAGCCACTGCTATAATCCCGTTCAGAATACCTTTGTTGTGTGTCACGGCTCTGAAGGGGTCTGCCTCGGCGAGCGCACTTGCATCCACGATCTTCTCAACCACATCCCTTCCCCCTACAGCCTCCGGAGAAGTGCGGACCCACGCTCTCACGATCCTGTAGACCGCGTAGTTCGATATGATCCTGAGACGGGCCTCGCCACCGACGATCTTCTCAAGAAGAGGAGCCACAGCTTCCGCCATTGTGTTAACGGCGTTCGCCCCCATGGCGTCTAGCACATCCACTATCAGATGCACGACCACGGCTGGGCCACGGCGAGTATTGATAACTCTCACCACTAGATCCTTCGCACCGCCGCCCAGCTTAACAAGCACCGGGTCCTGCTGATTAGCGTGTTCGAGTATCTCTTCTCGGTGTTCAAGTACCTTCATAGCCTTGTACCGAGGCGCATCGACCTTCATTAGGTGTATCTGCCCTATCATTAACTGACGCCCCGCCCTCGCAATGATCCCTGGTCCTTCTCTTAACATACGAGCAGCATTGCTAGCTGCCGCCACAACACTACTCTCCTCGATGACCATGGGTACCAGGTAATCACGGCCATTGATCCTGAAGTTTGTTGCTATGGCAAACGGGTAGGTCATACCACCAACAACGTTCTCGATCATTGAGTCTGCTATTTTAGGGTCTAGATTCCCTAGATTCCTCAGCAGCTCGACCTCCTCCTTACTAAGCCCCGCCCACTCAGCAACGATACGTAGTCTCTCCTCCATAGGCAGTCTATAGAATCCTGGTATTCGACTTGAACGTTCAGCCAAGATTCTCACTCGTGTTCTAATGTGTATAATTTCGTTGTTTTATTGCTTGTGCTACTACGGGATACTACATTTTTGCAGAACCTTACTCAAGGCTTGAGATGGTCGCTGCAAACAGCTCATAATGCTGGAGACCTTGGACAAGAGCGTTATACTGAAGATCCATAGTAACGAGAACTAGGTTTCGCCTGCAGATCCCTATGCCAATCCGAATTGCTTAATTTGGGAAGAGCGCTTTCCAGTAAGGTTTATGTCTTCGCTGCTAGAAGGATTCTACGGTGTATATCAAGTGTCGAAAGAGTTCGAACCATATCCGTTCTTCATAAAGAAGGGGTATGTACCCGATCTTGAGAGAGACGTTGTGGTCACCTTCAGGATGACACCGGCGAAGGGCTTCAGTATCGAGGATGCCGCAGGAGGTGTCGCGGCTGAGAGTAGTGTAGGTACCTGGACCACCCTCTACACCTGGTACGACAAGAAACGCGTAGATAGGCTAATGGGAAGGGCGTACTACTTCAAAGATATGGGGGACGGCTCCTACATAGTGAGGATCGCTTACCCTGTAGAGCTCTTCGAAGAGGGTAATATGCCTGCTTTCCTCGCTTCGGTAGCAGGCAACGTATTCGGTATGAAGAGAGTTGAGGGTCTCAGAGTTGAGGACATATACCTACCGCCCACCTTCCTCAAGCATTTCAAGGGGCCCTCCAAAGGTGTTGAGGGTGTCAGAAAAATCTTCAACGTGTACAACAGGCCCATCGTAGGCACCGTGCCGAAGCCCAAAGTAGGATATAGCCCCGAAGAAGCGGAGAAGCTCGCGTACGAGATCCTTGTTGGGGGTATGGACTACGTCAAAGATGATGAGAATATAGCTAGCCCCAGCTACTGTCGCTTCGAAGCACGCGCAAAGGCGATAATGAAGGCCATCGATAGGGCGGAGAAGGAGACTGGGGAGAGGAAGGTGTGGTTCGCCAATATAACGGCCGGTGTGAGGGAGATGGCCAAGAGGCTGAAGCTCGTTGCGGACTACGGCAATCCTTTTGTCATGGTGGATGTTGTTGTTGTAGGCTGGGCAGCACTTACGTATATACGCGACCTAGCTGAAGAACATGGGCTTGCTATACACGCTCACAGAGCCATGCACGCGGCCTTCACAAGAAATCCGCGGCACGGAATAGCGATGTTCGTGCTGGCCAAACTTCTGAGGACTGTAGGCGTGGATCAGCTCCATGTAGGTACTCCGGGGGTAGGCAAGCTAGAGGCTAAAGCAAAGGATGTTATTAACCATGCGCGCGTGCTCAGAGAGAAGCACTATAAGCCCGATCCTGACGATGAGGTGCGCATGGAGCAGCCTTGGCTTCACATAAAACCCGCTCTACCCGTCTCCTCAGGAGGGCTGCATCCTGGGACGTTACCTGACGTGATCAAGGCTATGGGAATAGATTTGGTGATACAGGTAGGCGGCGGAGTGATAGGCCATCCCGACGGACCTAGAGCTGGTGCCGCTGCCGTGAGGCAGGCAATAGAAGCAGCGATAAAGGGCATACCTCTAGAAGAGTACGCCGAAGCACACAAGGAGCTCAAAAGAGCATTAGAGAAGTGGGGCCGTGTAAAACCTATATAGATAGCTGTTGTAGGATATTGCAACGTAGCTAGGTAAAGTTTACCGCGCGCTGTGTCACAATGAAGATACTTCCTACTTTTAACACATGCACGTAGCTGGTTTTTATCATGATGCAGAAAACTTCTTTGCGATAATCTCAGAGCGGTGGGCTCAATTCAAGAGTGCTAAGGCCACCAAATTTACTAGAAGTTCTCAAAGCTGTGAAATGCACAAAACCCTACTTGTAAACCCCCATGTGTAGTACCAAGAATTCTCTTCCTAATAATCGTGGGATAAAGAGTGTCAGTCATGTAAAGGTACTTCGTAGAGAAGTACTCTATTCAGTTCTTCATTTAACTCTAGCCCACTCTTGGGATCGATAGCGTCGATGTAGATTAGTACTCTCTCCTTAAATGGGTCAAGCACTATGTCTACATAGCTGTGTATTGGGTAATCCTCTCTCTCGAACTTTGAGCTGGGAACCCATGAACCACGGCTTAGAAGTTCTAGGTTTAGGTTGCGGATATCGAGTAAGTAACTGGCAAAGCTGTTGGTAACAGCCGCACCGCCAACTACGTGAAGGGTCTCGGCCCCTACAAATACGGGGCCCAGTGCACCAGCAAAGATCCTGCCGTAGAGTAGGAAGTAGCTAGGCGGCTCACGATCATCGACCTTCAGCAGCCCTAGCTTCCTCCAGTGGATACCATCGCTGCTGACTGCAAGGGCCATGGATACCCTGCCTCCGCTGTTAGCCTTGTACAGGGCTATGTACCTACCATCAACCACGTCTATACTAGCATCCCTCGCCTCCGCGGTCTCGAACGGGAGCTCTCTCTTCAATACGAGCCCCTGGGGTTTCCAGGGTCCACGCGGGTCATCGGCTATAAGCAGAAGAGTGTCCCACCCCTGCCTAGGCGATCTCACAACATCGATTGCTAGGTACAAGTGATACCTCCCAGTGGCAGGGTCGCGTAGAAGCTGTTGACCCTCTATGCTGAGGATCCTGAGCTTCGTAGCTTCGCACAGCTCCTCCTTGCTTACGGACGTGACCATCGTGAAATCTTCTCCGTTCTGAGAACGGTAAATCTCTACAGCATAACCCCTCTTAGGAGGTCTCATCCGCGCACGTGTTGTAAGCCAGAACTCGCCAGAGTCGTAGTCTACGAGTACACGCCCCGCACCCCTCCAGGAGCCAGGCTGCTCTGATGGAGGATTCAGTACTACCTTAACAAACCTCTTTCTACGGAGTATGTAGCTCAGAGGAACTATTCCTCTCCACCCGTACCCTGCTAGCTTCTTAGAACACCACAGCCTACATCACCTTCAAAGACGTGTTTTCCTGAGCAAATTAGTATTATGTAGCCACGGTCTTGAAGATCGCTAAGGTTACAATGAACAGCTGCATAAAACGTCCTTGCAGGATTTTGTGAAGCGTAGTGCTTAAGGATGTAGCTGTTTATCAGTGAAGGGCCAGCTCCTCACCTATTCGGGACGTTTGTAAGTTCATCACCTATAGAAGGCTTGCGTCAGTAGCGATATCAGTTTATCTCTACATAGCTCTAAATTAGGTTTCACACACCGTATAGATTCCACTGATACTCGACGAGCTATGTACGCCTTGCATATCCCTTGGAAGATGTCGCGAGAAGTACTTCCTGGTAGATCCTGTTTGGCAGCCAATTTTAATGTCGGAGGAAGCACAGCACGACTGTCGTTAGGTTGCGAAACGTGAGCCATAGCGCATCTAGGTCAAGTCCTCCACGAGTGCAGACCCTACGACCTCTGGATTTCTTGATGAAGTAAGAACCCTGCTCACAAGCTCACGCAACATGGTCTTAGCAGCTTCCTTGTTTATGCTACACCTCTCGTGAGCCAAGATCACTGGTAGTGGGTGTTGAAGGCCCTGCGGTGTTAACGTCCGCACCAGCGCTAATGCTTTTATAACTGCATCTTCCGCATTACTCATAATTACTGGGACCTCTACTCTAACTGGTCTCATCCTACCTGGGGGGATCGTGTAGGCAGTAACTATGCGCAGACCCTTCTCGCGGTAGATCTCGTAGAGGGGGTGCTCCTGCGGATACTCGATAGGTCCCAGAAAGAAGTTTCTGAGCTCCGGCTGCGCCACGAGCATCAATGCCGTTAACTCGTCGTCGCTTTCGAAGAGCTCTGCATAGTCCTCGGCGCAGCTGTTGAGCACCCTCAGCAACAGCTTATCGCTTCCAGGCCTCTTCACGTAGCCTACAAGGAGGGCTCCCCTTTTAACAGCTCGCGACAACACTTGAGCTCTCCACTCATGGTATCTACTATGAGCCTCGCTGCACCCCATCTTTTCAAAGAGCTTCGCGCTCTCTTCAAGTAGGGTTCTCGGAGGGTCGATGAGGGGTCCATCTATGAACACTGCTATTCCATCCCCGAAATCGGTAATCCTCTCCAAGCTCTGGGTTTCGAGAAACATCATCACGTCCTCCGCTACGCCTCTAACAACATCCTCGTTGATCCCGTGGACAACGTCCACGAAGTACCCTGTGTACATAGTCTCAACGTCTACGCCTTCAGCCCTCCATAGGAGTCGAACGAGCACGGCTACAGCCAGTATGAGCCTTAAATGGCTTGGTCCAACAACCTGGAAGGAGCCATCGACCCCAACAACTCCCATCCTCCGCGTCTCCGAAGGGGGTAGCGGTTTCAGGTACCATCTACAGAACTCTGCGATGCGCCTAGCAGCTTCGATCTTCCTACCAATTGCTTCGCTTATCCTGCGGGACTTGGCGGAGACCTCGTCAAGGAACATCTTCAGAAGCCTTGGATCCACGTCCGGACTCACCCCGAGCGGTAGAGCCTTCTAAGCGTCTCAACTACGCGCGGCCTCCCCATCGCATGCGATACTCTTCTCCTACCAACCTCTACAAGCAGCGGCACACCAAGAATATTCATCTGCCCAGCCACAACAGCCACTCCTCGGGGCAGCGAAGTCAGCCTTTTCTCAAGTCCTTGGGGCAGCCCTCCGGAGGCCCGGGCTATGTACGGCACATCCTCAGGGGCCACACGATGGATAAACCACGTGTTGAGCATCGAGAGCACTACAGGGTCTATGAACGCAGGTCTCTGGCTCACTAAGCATAGACTTAACCCAAACTTCCTGCCCTGGGTCGCTATAAGCGCTAGGTAATCACGAGCTATGCTCCATCCAAGGGGGTAGTTCCTCGGATTCGGTGCATAGTTCTGCGCCTCCTCGATCACAAACAGCAGGTACCTCTCATCTCCCCGAACCTTGTACTCCGTGAACTGTCTGTACAGTACACGCGTTAAGTAGCCGACAACAAGCTGTTTTACGGGGAGCGGGATCCCCGGTGAACCCTCCGGGGAGAAGTCTATTAGTACTAACCACGGTTCCTTGGTTATCTTGTCAACGAACGACGAGCTTAACATAGGCTTTCTGTCTACAACTTTGTACTGTTCAACCAAGTCATTCTCGAACTTCTCCAGAGCAGTCCTCACGGCCTTGGCGGTCTGGTGATGAACGGGGGCTCCACGGCCTGTTGAAAGTTCATTGAGTTTGGCATACACAAGGTCTATTCTCGATGTGAGTAGCTCGGTATAGCTGTACCCCGTCTCTTCCACAACCTCTCTAAGAGTTCTCTCCAGCGCCGAGACCTGGAGTTCATTAAATTCCAGTCCACCATACTTGTAGCCGACTATAAATTCAGCGAGATCGCGTGCTGTGAACTCGTCTAAACCTATGGTGAGTACATGTGTCAGGGGCTCGTTTGCTGCACGCGATATCGAGAATACTAGCCTCATAACACCGCGGAAAGCACCCAGCTCTCCATGTTCCACAAAATGTCTATGATAATCGAGGTAGTCGCCGTTGGCATCTATGACGAGGATGGGGATTGCGGCTTCACCGTCGCCTACTGGTATGCGGCTGAGCAGCTCTATCAGATACCCTACACCGTAGCTCTTACCGCTACCGGTCTCGCCGAACACTCCCATGTGCATGGTTATGTTCTCAACGTTTAGAGGTATAGGCGCGTTCTCGTAACCAGCCAGCGTGCCGTACCACACGATGCCGGGGGTCCCCGGCTCCGCACCGAACAGCTCCTTAGCCTCCTTCGCGATGTCGAGCATCAGCACCCGGGCACCGGGTGCTGGAGGCCTTCTAACACTTCCAAGACCTTTCTCCCCCAATACCCCTATCAGCGTGAGCTCGGCCAGCGTGTACTGCCTAGCTACCTCCTCTAGTAGAGACTCCTCTAACTCGCCCAGTCTCCTGACGCTGCTCCACACGTCACCTTCTCTGAAGAAATCGTTTACGGGCCTCAACGAATCAACACGTGCAAGTATTCTCTGCCCGCTTCTTCTACAGCTGATCACCAAGAGCATACCCTCAAGAACAACATCCTCACCCCTCCTCGTGAGCTGAGCTACGGCACTCGTGGTCGTTGCACCGCTAAGAACAATCCCCACAACTTTCTGCTCCAAATCACCTACCCTAGCTAAAGAGCTGCCGTGTTGAACCTATTATAAAGGGTGGGCTGAGGAGGCCACACACTATATTGGGCTCTACATGGCGTATAGTAAGCTATGTTTGAGGGGAGCAGGTGAGGAAGTGCGCGCCCAAGCCTTGCAGAGCTCTTAGCGAGGTGGGAATAGAGGCTTCAGAGACCCTCGAGCTTACGAGAAATCTCCCCACAAGACGCATATTGCTAAGTGAGCTCGAGGCTTTTCTAGAGAGAGTAAAGAGGAGTAGACACCCCCAGCTTCTATGGATCGTAGGCGAGTGGGGCGAAGGAAAAACCGCGATTTACCACGGTGTTCTCAGCAAGAGAAGAGACGTGTGCACGCTTTACGTAGCTACGAGCAGGGTTCTTGATCACATGGAGAAGCTTCTAGATGCTGATATATGGAGCCCTTACATGTTTTTAATAGCGTTGCTACGCGCGTTAGCTGACGTCTATCCGGAGTTTGCAGCTATGGCGGAGATAGTGGAAGAGGCGAATGAAAAGAGCGTCACTGCTGCACTAATAAAATTTGGAGGTCTGTCTCGCGCTGTCTGCGATGCCGACACCCCTATACTAGTGTTCCTAGACGAGTTTGAGGATATAGTGACGAGGATCTCAACGAGTACGGGTCTAAGACTCCTCTCGGCGGTTCTGGAAGCCCTTGTCGAGATCGTGAATGGAAATGTGGAGGCGCTCAAGAGATCGGGCATGATGAACAAGCTTCACCTAGCCATAGCCACTACCAGTAGCGCTGAAAGAGTGCTCGAAACACGCGTCGAGGTTTCAGACGTGTGGGGCAGACTGAAGCGAAGATTTACGAGACTTGTCTTTAAGAGAATGCTCGTGGCGGAGGTTCTGCACCATTTAAATAAGTTGATAGACTACGTATTCTGCGGCAATAACCTAGGGTTCAAGAGCATTGCCGAGCCCCCGACCCTGCTGAACTTCGTAGCTCTTACCTCAGTAGGCCTACCAGCCGCTACCGAGAGAATAATTAACAAGCTCTCTTCACTCATGGTCACAATGTGCAGGAGAGAAAGTGGATGCACCGCCGAGAAGCTCCATCTCGACAACTCCCTAGAGATGTTGAAACTTCTCAAAACAGTCATTGAAGGTGAAGAGGAACATATACTTATAGAAGACGGCTACGTGCTGGAGGAACGTAGGTGTACAGAGCTTATCGAGAGTTACCTAGGTAGGAAGAGCTACTCACAGAAACTGTGCAAGTTGCTGATACTATCACGCGGCGGGTTAAAAACCGAAGATCTGCAGATGTTCATAGAGTCGCAAGATGAGTTAAAGAAAGTGTTGACAGTGCTGGAAGCCTCCGGTCTAGTACATGGAGGGCGAGCGCTAGTACTAAAAGCAGGCGTCGACCGCTTCGTGCACGAAAACACCGTGCTGTTGGCGGAAGCTAGGGAGAGAAATCCGGAGGCATTTGCGCAGCTGGGTATAGAGGAACCTCTAGAACTATACAGAGTTCTCCTAGATCCGCTTCTCTACATAACTTCTAGTGGAGAGATTACTCTGTTTAAACCCGACGACGCCGAATTCCTCCGAAACATGTACGTGGATGTAGCAGGTGCAGATGAGGTAACAGCATCGCTGTTAGCACAGGTGGTCAACGAGGTCATGGATGAGCTTGCTAAGAGAGGTGTTGTCAGAGACGAGGGTTCCATGCTCGTCGTCGACCCTGGTGTACAGAACCGCGTATTCTTCTCGCAAGAAGTCGCAGCTCTGGACTTCATAGCTAAGAAGGACGCGAGAATAAGGCTGTGGAGGCGGGCTAGGAGTGAACGTAGTGTTGAGCCGTTTCTGTGGGGGGTGCTTGTCCCGATAGCTGATGTCATGAGAAGCTTCTTCACCTCTTCAAAAACTGATATAGTCGAAGTCAAGGTGAGTAAGCTCATTGAAGATATGCCTGTAGCTCATCTCGACGTAGTCGCGAGTAAGGATGGGTCGCCGGCTAGGTTCTACATTAAGGAGCTTGAGGCAAGCTACGTACCTATGCTAAGACTAGACGTGCTACCTCTAATAGGAGTCAAAGCAAGATCGTTACTGAATGAATACTTGAAGCTTCTAAGGAACAGTGCCGTTTATGAGAGACCCCACGCTGTTCTCCTAGTCTCTACAGGGAGTCTTAGCGACTTAGAGAATGTGCGCCGCATCTTAAGAGAGCTAGGTGTAGGTGTCGCAGTGCTGAAGCTGAAGACCATGGACTACGTCAGGCTGAGCGCCCTAGGAATCCTAGGTATGGAGCAGTGGAATACTGTTGATCAGTTCCTACAAGCAGCGCTGAGGGGGCTCAAAGGCGAGACCATACCTGGCATCAACACCTTTGCCTACCAGTCCTACATTTCGTCTAGACTAGGGCGCGAGTACGGTATAGACGAACTCGTTAAAGAGATAGAGAATGAGCTGAGGAGCATAGGGACTCTGCTTGTTCAGCCACGTAGATCGGTTGAAGTAGGAGGTAAGGAGCTAGGGACCCCAAACATAAACGATGCTGCGCGGTGCCTCCGATGGCTCGTGCACTACCCACAGCCTTTGAGAGAGGTACCTCTTGACGAGTTGATGAGCTATGTGACCGAGAATGTTAGGCGGTACCTCGCATTTTACCAGAAGTACCGTGAAGTTATAGGGCCCGACATAGAATCGCCTGAAGAACTAGGAAATAAGTTAGCACCACTTAGCGATCTGGGAATAGTTGCTATCAAAAATAACGGAGGTAGGCTACTGCTAACACTGAGCATCGTCGAAGCCCCATTCTTCAGAAGGCTCGTCATGGCAGGTAGTGAAGTATCCCTAGACAGGTTACTGAAGCTGTTTGTGGTAAAAAGTGGGAGCCCCGATCTAGTAATCGCCATGGTTGTAGAAAGTCTGAGGTCTCTCGGTCTTGCAGAATTACGGGGAGGAAAGATCAGCTTGTTCATAGAACCGTCGGCTCTCAGGAGAAGAGTTGAGGAGCTCAAGGAGCTTGTGAAGAGCTATGAAGAGAAGTACGGCGAATTACAGGTTTACCTAGGCTATGTGGTCAGCGGCAAGATACGTCACAATCCACCATGGAATCCAGGCTACCGGTTTAGCTACACTCCGCAGCTTCTAGAGCTTATCAAGAACGCGCTAAAGAGAGCCGAGAACTCGTTAACCGAGAGCACAACTCTAGATATTGCCGTAGAGATATGCCGTAGTTTAGCGTCTGCTGAGAGGCTTCTAACTGATGTACTGTTCCACTCAGCCCGTAAAGAAGCTGAGAGCATAAGATACCATAGCTACGTTATTGAACGTGCATATCGCGAATTTAAGGCTGTGCAGAGGTTGCTGACGGGGCTCGAGGAAAAGCTTCTCATCGCCTCGGAAAAACTTGCTAAGCAGCTTAACCGCTATGTCTTCCTTGAAGACATTACTGTCGAGGTCCCGCTGGTAGAGGTCTTAAGAAAGCTTAGGGAAAGCATTGATCGTTTGCTAAACGAAGTTTATCCTATCGAAGCTTTCGCTAGAAGAATTGAAGATCTGTGGAATAACAGTCCTGGAAAGAATTTCCCCTTCACTAAGGACAACCCCTACTACAACAATTACAAGGTCTATGAATTGATTAAGATGCTTGAGTGGTACAAGAATATAATCAGCGTAGACCTAAAGGAGGAAGTTCCTCAGAGATATAGCGAATCTGAAGAGCTCAGATCCCTAATAAGGGAAGCCGATGAGCTCTGTAGGTATATTAGCAAAGCAGTGGAGCAGCTAACTGATGTAGGCAAGCTCTACTCGGCTCTGAGAAAGAAGCTCGTCAGCTCCAAACTGTTAAAGAGGATCATTGGAGAGAAGGATCTCGAAGATCTGCTCCCGCGGACCATAGCCCAGGTTTCGAAGATAAGACCTACATCAAAAGTCTACACCTTCAGCAGGCATGGACTTGAGGCCCTTAGAAGCGAAGTAGAGAGATGGAGAAGTAGCAGTGGGCTTCGCGGAGACCCCGAAGCTATTCTAAGGAGGCTAGAAGCTCTAGCAGATGAGGCGGACTCCCTATACGCAGACATCATGAAGAACATGGAGATCGCTTCGAAGATCAGGCGTGCACTAGAACGCTGTAAAGTACCTGAACCTGTTCTAGACGAATACCTGAACCCCATAACCATTCTCGAAGACCAAGTTAGGAGAGAGCTTGAGAAAGTTCTTGCAAGTGTAGGCATTTCGGGCCGGCTTATTCTCGAAGATGTGGAGACGCTGCTGAGCACACTTGTTAAAGCACTTAAAGAGGTTCATACCCTATCACAAGACTTAGTCAATAGATGTACAGACGTTGCTCGGAACCTCGTTTACAAACTTCTTGAGGATATCGAGAATGCCTCAGTGAGCCTATCACGAATAAGCAAATTTGTAAGGAAACTGGCGATAACTATACCCGTAGCGAAGTCGGCTATGAGAATCTTAGACGAAGCTCTGGTAAGAGCTTCAGCGCTTAGGCGCATCAGCGATACTCTTAGGAAAGTGAGCCCGGAGGAAGTGCCGGAGCTTGTAGAGGAGACCATGAAGAATCTTGAGGTGCTTCCATCACTAGACCCGGAAGATCTCGTCGACAAAATGCTAGGCATGATGCAGGATAAAGAACTCAACCTCAGAGACAAGGTTGTGATCGAAGTTGTGCTGAAGAGAATAGCTAAGGGTGATGAGAGGCCCAGACTCAGCGCGGTGCTACTGGAGGCAAGTAAGAAACTTTCTAGAGAAGAGGCTATCAACGCTGTCTATAGGCTCATCGAGCTAGGTCTCATAGATGCTGAGCTCATAGTTTAGTTCTACGAGGAGACAAAACCCAGTTCTAACCCTAAGAGCTTTTTCCACGTTAATTGCTCGGAGTACATTCTGTGGGGACGGAAACTTGTCCTGATGCCCTCTAAATTCTCACCTACACGCGGTATTCTCCTAACGTCGATCTCTCCATAGCCCCACTTTGCTAGGAAGTACAGGTATCCTATATCCCCCGGGTTGAACCCCATGGCATAGGCGACTACGGCATCCAGGTTGACCGGGTTCGTAGACGCGAAGATCACACCCCAAGGTTTCGGATCCCCACGCACAGGACCATCACCCTCCATCCCCTCAACGCCGTCCACGACCCCTAGATGAGGCATCATCTTCGTTGCTAAAGCAGCTATGTTGTAGTTGATCGTGTAGTAGCCTCTATGCATACGCGACTTGTAACCTCTCTTTATAGAGCCCATCACCACGTTCTTTATCGTAAGCGTTACAATGACAGTATCATGTGTTTTTGCACGGCAGGGCGATACCCTGAAGTACCTATCATCAAGGAGTATCTCGGACACGTATACCTCATAAACATCCCCGTTTTCATCCTTAAGCCTGAACATCTTCTGATTGTAGGAGTCAAGGTCTGCGAACTCTATCCCAGGGTACTTTCTTCTAAGCTCGTAGTATCCATAGTTCCTGAAACCCTCCTCGACACTCCCGATCGCGGGCGATTCAGCTATCACTATCTCTGAGGGAGCAAACTTCTCATAAAGGAAATCTAATATAGCCTCAACAGTTTTCACGTGTGTAGCGCAGAGGTTGCGGTAGACGGACACGAAATTCGGCTTTACAAGCACCTTAGTTCTAGATCCGTAGACCTCCCTCACCTCATCCTTGATAAGGTTAAGAGCTTCACGAGTACCCGCGTATCTTTCCCTTGCATGCACTATAGAGACCGTGCCCCTGACCATACTTCTCTACCACTAAACTTCATCCAAAACGGTACAGAAATTGCTTTGGTTGCCTTCTAGCTGTAGTATCTCTTCAAAACCTCTTTGACTACTTCTCTAAGCGGTACTCCAGCCTCTTCAGCGACCTTCTTAACATCTTCGTACTCCGGTTTGATAACAAGTTCGTGACCTTCAAGAGTTCTGCTCACCTTCACCCTCACGTTGAACTTCTTCCCGTTTACCATTATGTTTACGGGGAGAAACTCTCTCTTTGGAACGATTAACCTAGGAACAACCGATACCCTAACTCCCAGCGTACCTAGTTCCTCTATGAGTGTACGTGCAAGCCTCCCACCGTCCTCTACACGTGCTAACACCCGAACTACATAGCCAGGTCTACCCTTCTTACGGTAACTAGGGATAAGAGTTACATCGAGGGCCCCCATCTTCATAAGCCGTTCAGTAGCATATCCTAGCACCTCGCCCGTTACGTCATCAACGTCCGTCTCCAGCAACACCACCTTTTCATGAAGTAGTTGGGGGTCATCTTCACCTACTACAACTCTTAGAATGTTCGGCACGTCCCTGAGATCCTTGGCACCAGCTCCGTAACCTACGGTCAACACCCTCATCTTCGGCAAGAACTTGATGGG
>QMWT01000019.1 GCA_003661775.1 Thermoprotei archaeon | reverse complement strand
CATCAACGTCTGCGTCCTTAACAGCGTAGGCTACTGCGTAGTTGGAGTTTAGGGGGAGCCTCTTCCACTTCACCACATTACCTCACCTCCTCGACCATCTGTATAGCTTTTACGGGGCATTCCTGGGCGCATATGCCGCAGCCCTTACAGTGATCGTAGTCTATCTCAAGCGTGAACTTGTATTCGCGACCTTGCTTAGTTCTATATGGCTTGTCCACTATCCTGATAGCTGGCTCGGGGCAGTACGACCAGCAGATCAGGCACCGTACACACTTCTCGACATCCATTACTGGCCGGAATACTCTCCACGTGCCCGTTAAGTTCAGTACGCTGTTGCCAGGCTCAGGTACAAGCGCACCCATCCAAACCTCGTTCCACTTAGGCTCGCTCTTCATAAGCTGTGTTTGGGGGGACTTCTGAGAGGAGCTCATGGTTTAAGCCACCTGGGTAACTTCATAAGAGCTTTTTATGGCTTCGGCGTTTGCCTCGCCCAATCTACCTGGGAAAGTTTCTTTAACTGCTTTTATTACCGACTCCAGCTTTACGAGGGGTACCGCCCTCACTAAGGCTCCTATCATTGCCGTGTTCACTATAGGTACGCCCAGCTTCTCCAACGCTATCTTGTTGGCATCGACAACAGCGATCTTAACATCTTCGCGCTTGATGATCTCTCTTATCTCGCCTGGACTTTTCTTCGTGTTTACCACGACTATACCATTCTCCTTTAATCCCCTCAGCACTAGGTCCCAGGGAAGTGTGGAATCGAGTACTACGACAACGTCTGGATGAAGTATCGGTGAGCGTGTGTAGATAGGCTGGGTGCTGATCCGGGTGTAGGCGTTGACTGGCGCTCCTCTTCTCTCAGCACCGAACTCTGGATATGCCTGTGCATACTTTCCTTCATAGATCGCTGCCTGTGCCGTGACTACGGCCGCTGTTACAGCTCCTTGCCCGCCTCTGCCGTGCCACCTTATCTCTATGCGTTGAGAAGGCACGTTCATTCTCTCGCCTCTTCAGTTGTTTCTAGTGCATAACCTACAAAGAAAAGTTTATCGTGTGCCCTTGGATGATCGAGGTAGAGCGAGGTCGTGAACTGTGCATACAGACATAGTCTTAAAGGTTCTCGTGCTTGTATGGATTGTGCTGCCTGCATATTTAGCAAATGCTGCACCGGTGATTTTTGCAAAGATCTACGGCAAGCCTAGAAGACCCCTTGACCACGGCAGGTTCTTCATCGATGGTAAGAGGCTTTTAGGAGATAACAAAACCGTAGAAGGAACTATGGCGGCAATAACTGTGGGGTTTGTAGTTGCATTAGTGCAAGGAGTTGTAGAAGCGTCGTACTTCGCAATTGCGAGGGGTTGCATCATCAGTTTGGGAGCTGTAGTAGGAGACTTGTTGGGCGCGTTCATAAAGAGGAGGTTAGGACTTAAACCAGGGTCTCCAGCACCTTTAATAGATCAACTCACGTTCTTGTACGCGGCTCTTGCCCTTGTTCACATCACCGGAATGCAGAGGTTCGATTTAACTGATGTAGCACTTCTGAGTGTGATAACATTAGTGTTGCACCTGTTATCAAATGTAGTAGCGTATATGCTTCGCTTAAAAGAGGTTCCTTGGTAAATGTTAAAAATTTGAAATCTTATCTCCCAATAACGTTTGTAAAGAAGTGTTTCGATTAGGCGGTGTGGCTCCGAATAAGATGACTGCAGCTTCAAGTGCGAACTTAAATTTTGTAGTTAGGGTTTGTAGCAGGTTGAAAGAAGTGGCTGTTGACGAGAAAGATATGCAAATAATAGACATGTTGCTAGAAAACGCCAGAACACCTCTCACGGTCATAGCCCGTAGGTTAGGGATAAGTGATGTCGCTGTCAAGAAGAGGATTAAGAGACTTGAGGAAACAAAAGTGATAAGGAAGTTCACTATTATTGTTGACCCTACGAAATTGGGCTTTAAAGGATTTGCATATCTAGGGATAGATGTTGAGCCTGCTCAGCTGTTTAACATTGTTAAATATTTGAGTTCTAAGAACTATGTTAAGACTTTGGCTATAACGCTAGGAGAACACTCGTTAATGGCTGAGATATGGGCCCGTGATTCTGAGGAGCTTGAAAATATAATGAAGGATTTAGAAAGTAAGCCAGGTGTTAAGAGGATCTGTCCTGCGATAGTTGTCGAGCTTGTCAAGCCTTGATATTAATTGGGGGATGTTGCTGGGTCACGCCCGGCTGAGTCATCATGCGACTCAGTCCCGCCGTAGGGGATTTCTTCATCCCCGCACTTATTTCGTTGCAACACTAAATAACCCTCGCATACATCAGTACACAGCGATAAAAAGCATGGGTAGTGCCTATGGAGGTGTTAGTAGAACTCGTACCCAAAAAACTAAGTAAATTTGTTGAAATACTTAGAGAAGTTAGCAACTATGCTGATGGTGTAGACATCCCAGACTCACCGCTGGGTAAGCCGTCGCCAAGCTCACCAGTTGTAAGTGGTGCGATCAAGGCACTCTATCCGAACCTCAAGGTCATTGCGCATATAAGATTAGCTGATATAAACGAGCTAGCACTACTAGCGCAGATCAAAGCTCTAACAATGCTAGGAGTAGATGGGGTTGTAGTAACGAGAGGCGATCAGCCTGCTGTTGGTAGCAGTACAAGCAACATCAGCTCAGAACAAGCTTTGAGGATCGTGAGAGAGAATCTTCGGAGTAGCGTAAAGTTAGGAGCAGTGCTAAGCCTCAGATATCCGCGGGAAGATATACTCAGTAGACTCAGGGCGGGATTTGATTTCTTCTTAGTTACAAGACTTTCTCATGAGAGTTTCGAGAAGTTTTTGGACATATGTGAAACAGCACGTCACTACGGTACTAAGTTGTATCCATACGTAATAATAGCGACCGACAAGAACGTTGATATAATGAAAATACTCTCTCAGCCATACGTCAAAGCCGATGAAGTACCGAGGTTTGTTGATAGACTTCGAGGTGTAGTTGATGGAGTGGTTCTTTCATGTCCTCGAGACTATGAGACTCTGCTAAATCTCCTCAAGAGCATTACTGCGTGATTTTGCTGGCTTTCTCTACGTTTTTAGCTCGGTTCCACGAGCTTCTCTGAAGGGCTTCTCCCACTCAGATTCTTTGAGGCACCTTAACTCTTCTACAAGCGTATCGCGAGCATGAGGATTGCGTCAGAAGTAGTTAGATCGTGTAGCTGCACACAGGTTCGATTTTAAACCATGTTCCCTAGCCATTTCAATTGCTTTCTCATCTAGTTTCCTATCTACGCCCTTACCTCTATATTCAGGTGGTGTAAATGACTTCAATAATCACATTCTATTACCTACAACCTCATATATTAACCATGCCTTACTCCTTTTCTCATCAGGGAATCTCACAAATATCACATTACCTTTGCGCTCTATATGCAACGTTTTTAACTTCACGGAACCCCGGCTATGCCTCGCGCTCTTGCTAACCTATATATTCTCGGCCGGTGACACGTAACTCAAGGGAAATTTGAGAGCTCCTATAGTCAAGGCACGTGTGTTGTTCTACGGAGAGGTGCAGGGTGTGGGGTTTAGAGGATATGTTAAGAAGTTAGCTGAAGAACTCGGGGTTACTGGTTACGTGAGGAATCTCCCCGATGGTTCAGTGGAGGTTATAGCAGAGGGAGAGGAGTATGTTGTTGAAAACTTCGTTAATGAGATCGTGTGGAACTGGAGGGACCACATAATAGAGATAATTAAGAATGTTGAGAAGGTAGAGGAGAGGAGGTTTGAGAGATTCTTCATATTGTTTTAGGTGCTGAAAATTGCTGTTCATGGCTTCTTTGGCGGGTGAGATTCCGATAAAATCTCCACGTACGAGGCCTAGGTTCGAGGAGAGGCTAGTCCGAAATGTTCTGAAGGCATTGAAGAGGAATGGTTTCATCGGTTCGAAGGTGTGGATAAGCGGTGCAAGATTATTTGTGGAGGCAAGTGAAGGTGCTGAAAGAGTGATAGCGAGGGTCTTTGGGATTCACCGTGTTGCAAAGATAAGGTGTTTGTTCGAATTTGATGACCTGGATGAGCTCTGTAGAAGAGTTGAGGAATGTGCACGCGAATGGGTTAAAGGCAAGAAGTTTGCGCTTAGGGTTCATAGAGTTGGTAAACATGATTTCACATCATTAGACGTGGCTAGAGAGGCGGGTGCATTTCTGAGGAAGTATTCGGCAGGAGTAGACCTCGAAAATCCTGAGGTAGAGGTGTTTGTTGAGGTTAGAGGCAGGAGGGTTTACATTTACACTAATCACGATGTTGTGGAAGGTCCCGGGGGACTACCCCTAGGAGTTGAGGGAAGAGCGCTTGTTCTCTTTTCGGGCAGTACAGACTCTACCGTAGCTGCTTGGCTTATCGCTAAACGCGGTGTTGAGGTGGATATGCTACATCTCATCTTCATGGATAAGAGGTCGGTAGATGTGGCGTTAACTATCGGGAGAAAGCTAGCTCGGGAGTGGCTCTACGGTTATTCTCCGAAGATGTATGTGGTTGACCTCCGCGATCTTGTAGAAAGAGCGAGGAAGCTCGTTGGAAACAGTTACCTGCAGCCCATGCTCAGAGTGTTCATGTACATAGCCGCATCAAGTATTGCCGCTAACAGGGGCTATGATACGATCATAACAGGTGAGAGCTTAGGACAAACACCTTCCCAGACGCTACATGACTTGAGAGTTGTCGAGAATCTATCGTCACCTGCGGTACCCGTAATAAGACCGTTGATAGGGTTAGACAAGGAAGATAGTGTTAGACTCAGCAGAAAGCTGGGTCTTTACGAACTATCCAGCAAAACTACTGAGTTTAGTGCAGATGTGGAGGGGCGTACCGTTACGCGCATCGAGGAGACCGTGCTAGCAGAGGTTCTTAGGAGGCTTAATGCAAGAGAAGAAATAAGTAGGAGGTGCCTCAATCCTAAGATCTATGAGTTAGTATAAGAGTGAGCGGGCGATCAACATGGTGAAGATCCTGGGTATAGACGGTTCTCCGAGACCCTATGGAAATACGCGTAAAGCCCTTCTACTTGCTCTGGAGGGCGCTAAGCGTGAAGGTGCTGATGTGGAGGTTTTAGAGCTGTATAAACTCAGGGTAGAACCCTGTCTTGGATGTGTAAGCGATGATATCAAGGCTTGTCGATATCCGTGCCCTATAGACGATGATATGAAGCATGTGTATGAGAAGGTGCTTAAAAGTGATGGGATTATAGTTGCTACGCCAATATACTGGTACAATGTTAGCGGGCCCGTCAAAAATTTCATCGATAGGTTAACAGTGTTCGAAAACATGATATTCATAGATGGTAGAAGCTGGGTCGAGGGAAAGGTGGCGGGCTTCATAGCTGTAGGTAATGATACTGGTGCCATAGCGGTTATACAAAATCTTATGAGCGTGTTTAACAGTATGGGCTTCGCAATACCTCCGTGGTCTTTAGCGTACTACACATTACAAGGTGATATCCTCGAGGACGAGAAAGCTGTTCTGGACTCTGTTAATGTAGGGCGTGCGGTGGCGCTGCTAGCAGAGGTTTTGAAGGGTTGTGCCCGCCCTCCTAAGGTGTGGTACCGCGCGGATAAGGAGTACAGGTCGTTCTCTAGGCTAGTAGCTAGGAAAATTAAGGAGCAAGTGGAGAAGTTCCTGGGATGATGTTTGGGTAGAGTATCTGAAGAGTGATGAACCTTCCCCTCAGTTGACCGTGTTCGAGCGATTCCTGGGGCAACAGACATGGCTGAGGAGGTAATAAGAGAGCTAGAACTGTTGAAGAAGCGTAGCAGGCTCATGGCATTGATAGGTGGTCTGATGCTTATAGTAGCACTGGTCATGGCGTTAATGGCTATGCTGAGTTTCCCCAACGAGATCCAAGTATATGAAGTTCATAGCTTGGATGAAGAACTTGTGAAGACCATTCAGGAATTCATAGGAGTTCCGAACAGCTATAGGGTGTACAGAGATTTCGAGCTCAATATAGAGAACCTCTGTAACCAGCAAGTTAGACTCTCGGTGGTGTATAGCGGTAGCAGGGTGGAGAAGCTCGATCTACAGCCTTACGTTAACACTACTGTGTATATAAACAGAGACGTTGTCATGATGGTGGCTGATGCAAGACCGGGCTGCAGCCTAAAGGTAAGAGGGATAGCTGTCATGAGCGTTGCTGCCTTTCAATGGCTTTCTATACCCGCATTCCTCCTCATGTTTGTAGGTGCGGCACTTCTCCTAAGAGGTACGGCAACGCTATTAAAGATGAAAGCCGAGGGTTTCTAGAGCAAAAGCGTTGTTCAGGGAGTTTTGGTTCATCTGTATTCATTTCTGTGCCTAAGTGTATGTATTGTTGGTGGATGACTGTTTGAAGCTTGTATACAAATTAGAGGAACTTATTCCTAAGATCGAGGTGAGCTCCGAAGAAGATGTGGCTATGCTTGAGCTGGCTCGGAGCCAGTTCCAGAGCACTCACTTCGTGTACATGCCTCCTGGCAGGAAAATAAGACCACACTTTCATCGCGAGCGAGAGGAAGTATACGTAATCCTGAGCGGTAGAGCTAGGCTTAGACTAGGTGACGAGTACGTTGAGGTGGGTGAGGGATATTTTGCCTATGTTCCGAGAGGTACTGTTCACGCTGCTGAAAGTATTGGAGCGGAACCGCTAATGCTTATATTCGTATCTACGCCGCCCTACGACCCGAAGAGAGACCGGTACTACATCTAGGTCTATTAGTTATGGAAAAGTTGGTTAGCCCTTTCTTAGCAGTCTACCAGGCGTAGCACCCGTATGCCTACCCTCCTCTATAACCACGACGCCATTCACGATCACGTACTCGATCCCTTGAGGATAGCTGTGCGGATCCTCGTAGGTAGCGGTATCTTTGACTGTGTAGAAGTTGAATATCGTTATATCGGCTTTCATTCCGGGCCTTATGATGCCTCTATCCCACAAACCTATTTTCCTTGCAGGTAAGCTCGTCATCTTCCTGATAGCTTCGGGGAGACTTATGATCTTCTCCTCTCTTACATACTTAGCGAGGACGCGTGGGTAAGTACCGTAGTTTCTAGGATGAGGCTTCCCCTTGCCGAATTCCCTTATTGATCCATCGGTTGATATGGCTACCAGAGGATGTTTTACCACTTCTTTCACGTCATTCTCGTTCATTGCATGTATTACAACGAAAGTACCCCCTTCATCATCTATGAGAAGCTTTGCTGTAGCACGTAAAGGATCCAAGTTCCATTCTCTCGATATCTCTGCAAGATCCTTGCCCACGACCTCTGGATGGGTTTCTGAAAGTGCTATGACTACTTGATGCCACTCGATGTATCTACCCTCCATGACTCCTGATCTCTCGAGATCTCTTCTTATCCTCTCAATGATTTCCGGGTCCTTAAGTCTCTCAATAAGCTTCCTTCTACCTCCTTCTCTAATCCATTTAGGTAATAGTGCCTCCAAACCTGTAGAGGATGCTGTGTAGGGATAGGCATCAGCACTTACATCGAAGCCTCTCCTAGCATAATCCTCGATGAGTGCCAGTGCCTTCTTTACGTTCCCCCATGCGGGTATGCCAGATGCTTTTAGGTGAGATATCTCTACAGGAGCACCGCTTCTGATGCCTATAGTCAGAGCCTCGATCACAGCGTCTATAAGTAGGTTTCCTTCGTTTCTCATGTGCGTTGCGTAGATACCGCCATACCTAGCAGCCACTTTAGCTAGCTCAACTATCTCCTCGAGTGACGCAAAGGCACTCGGAATATAGATAAGCCCTGTTGATAAGCCGAAAGCACCGGCTTTCATAGCCTCCTCTACAAAGCTCTTCATCTCGCTCAATTCCTTCTCTGTAGGCGGGCGATTCTCAAATCCTAACACAGCGCTCCTAACAGTTCCATGGCCTACTAACGTGGCAACGTTTATACTCTTTTTCAACTCTTCCAGCTTATCTAGGTATTCCGAGAAGCTTCTCCATGGAATGCCGAACTTCTCATAGAACTCCTTCCTCATCTCCTTGAACGCATCTATGTTATTATCCGTGAGAGGCGCAGGCGAAGAACCACAGTTACCAACAACTATGGTAGTCACTCCTTGCCTAATGTAGTTATCAGCTGTCGGTACGAGGAATACTCCAAGGTCACTATGATTGTGTATATCGATGAAGCCAGGAGCTACGAAAAGACCATCAGCCCTAATAATCTTCTCCGCCTCTACATTGGAAAGGTCACCTATTTTAACGATGGTATCTCCCACAATCCCTACATCCTTTCTCATAGGAGGGGCTCCGGCGCCGTCAAGAACGTAACCGCCACGTATTACTATATCATACCTGGTCAAGTTGTCTCGCCACAGCTATCTAAATATAATTTGTAGTAAAATAACTGCAATGTCTGTTATAGGCTCATCGTACATTTGGAGAATAGTTTGTTTGCAGCGGAAGAGAGGATATGATGTGAGAGCTCGGTCTACACTACAAAACTTTGGACTGAAACTGAAGTCTGAAATCCAAGAAGGATCCCCATATAGAAGTTGCAAAGAGGCGTAAGTTGTCTAGGTGCAAAATGGTATCCTCCAAGTAAACACTTCTTATTATGGTTTCTACCGTAGTGCTGCTGTGTTTTCGGAAGTTATGTTCGCACTCTCCAAGTTTAGAAACTCTCCGTAACTATGAGGATAATACATTGATGCGTGGCTACGGAGATACGCATTTACAATATCTTTTGGTTGTTTCGATTGCGCGCCCTCTCCATGTAACGAAGCGCGTTCTTGGAGTTGATAGCAGCAGAGTTACGAAGAGCACAGTGCCCCCCACTACATGTGTGAGCAAGTAGTAGGCTCTGTAATTATTCAAGCGTGTGGCGTGAACATGAGCATAGGATGCTGCGACGTAGAGAAAAAGTCCCGCTAAGCAGATACAAAGATCCCTAGAAAGGTAGCCTAGCACCTCGAGGATTAGAGGTGATGCATACGCTACGAGAAGTAATGAGAAGAGCGTAAGGAGCGTTTTCTTGTCAATAAACGGTATTAGGTTGCGTAGCAGGGCCTCTACACAATTCTTAAGCGAGTTATGCCAATAAGTTGAAACTTCAAGGCCTTGAATAAAGACTATCTTGATGTTCTTGGCTAGAGCTATTCGTGCTAGCATAGCATCCTCAACTATAGTGCCTAGAACTTGTTTATGTGTACCTAAGTTCTCGTATAGGCTCCTCGGAATAGCCCAGCAGCACCCGTAAAACCATGGATATTTTCCTCTGACAGCCTTATCGAGGCCTACGAGTCCATGGACAAGTGTAGTAATAACTGTTTCGAGCATTCTACACATTGTTGAAGTACACGCAAACCTGGGCACGGGAGAAGCTAAAGCATTCTTCCTAAGTGCTGTGCAGGCTAAGGTCTCTGCAGAACTTGCCTCGATGAGGGTATCATCGTCTGTGAACAGCAAAATCCTTCCCTTGCTTACAGCGTAGCCTATGTAACAAGCATATGGTTTTGGACAATGACCAGTGGGTATAGAGAATAGCTTGATGTATATAAACTTCGGATATCTGGGCTGCATGGAAATAAGCTCTGTATAAGGTCTGGGCGTAGGGGAATTATCTACAACAATCACCTCCTCTACGTTCTTGGAACTTAAAAGTTTGGAGATCGTCAGTCTTAGCAGTTTTAATTCTGGGAAGCTTGTAGGTATTATCGCGGTAATGCGCAGATCTACGGAAGTGATGTTGCACAGACTTCGACGAGATTTCACTGCAGTACTTAGACTTTTAGCAATGCTGTGAGCGATCAGTATCCAGAAGCTCGACACAGCTGCGGAAAGAAAAACTGAGAAGATACGTAATAAGGGTAGTGTTGAAACAGTATGTTGAAACAGTTCCAGAGATATCTCCGGGTAGTTCACCAATGTTGCAAGTCCCTGAGGGAGGATATTGCTCACGGTTTTGTAGCTAAGTAGGTGTAGGCCAGTACTGCGTAGACGGCTGTCCCTATCCACAGCACATCTTCGTCAACATCGAATCTCGGGTTATGATGCGGGTATATTATACCCTTCTTCTCATTCCTTATACCCAGGGCTATGAATAATGAAGGCACCTTCTTTGCGTAGAAAGCAAAGTCTTCTGCACCCATAGTAGGTTTGGGCTCAACGATCTTGGCTATATTCAGCGGTTCAAGAACTCTCTTTGCGAAGTCTGCTAACTCGGGGTTATTGATCGTGGGGGGATTGTACTCCATCTCCAGCTGCAAATCCGCTTTAAGACCTAAGCTCTTCGTATAGCCTTCGACTATCTCCTTCATCCTTCTCACAATATAATTCCTAACATCCTCGTTGAACGTCCTTATGGTTCCCATGAGCATAGCCTCCTCAGGAATAACGTTGTATGTTGTTCCTGCTTCAATACGTGTTATACTGATAACGGCAGGCTCGAGGGGGTCTACCTCACGCGATATGATCCTATAGATGGCGTTGCCCACGTCAAGAATTGCTGCTATAGGGTCTCTGGCCGTGTGTGGGGAAGCACCGTGCCCTCCCTTACCCTTTACAACGATCTTAAAGGCATCGGCGCTTGCTAGGAAAGGTCCTTTGCGTATGCCTATGGTTCCAGAGGGAAGCTCTATCCATACATGCATTCCAAACACGGCGCTGACATCATCTATATGACCATCTTCAACAATTTTCTTGGCGCCTAAGCCTCCCTCCTCAGCAGGTTGGAATACGAGCTTAACCTTGCCCTTGAGCCTGCTTCTTACATCGACAAGTATGTGTGCAGCGCCGAGAAGCATGGCTGTGTGCGCATCATGACCACATGCATGCATTTTGCCGGGAATGCGGGACTTGTAGGGTACGTCGTTCAACTCATTCACGGGAAGCGCGTCCATGTCAGCTCTAAGAGCTACTACGGGCCCAGATTTCTCGCCTTCTAGAACGCCTATGACCCCTGTCCTAGCGGCCCTAACAGTTTTAAAACCCAGTTTACGCAGTTCCTTCTCCACTACACTTGAGGTCCTAACTTCCTCGTACGCAAGCTCTGGGTGCATGTGGAAGTCGCGTCTGAGCTCTACGACGTAGTTATGTAGTTCACGCGCTCTCCTAACGATCTCCTCCAAAGACTCTCTATCAAGTGACAAATCCTCCACCTTTCACAGCTACGTATTTTGCGAACAAAAAGGATTAGCGTGTAACTATACGAGGGGGCTAATGGAGCCTCCTACTACGCATCATTAACTTCTCAGCGAGGATCTCTACTTCAAATCTAGAAAACCAGGGGGGAGCAGCTCTGCTAACTCTCAAACCTGCAGCGGCAGCACCCATTGCGACAGCCTTCAAGGGGTCGGTTCCCCGCTGCAGTTCATAGGCAGTGATCGCCAACAGGATATCTCCTGTTCCCGTAGAATCGCCTTGAATTCCAGGCAGAGCAGGTACATATACAAGCTCGCCAGCTATAGACGCTATGAGCCCCTCTTCGCCATGGGATATCAATCCTATTCCTCGTGTGTATGACGCTAAGTGCTGCGCGGCCCCATTCATAGATCTGAACATAGGTACCTCAGATAGATCGGCGTGGAAGAGATCGGCATAGCGTAGCGCTTCGTAAACATCGTCGCTCCATCTAATCCTCACGGCTCCACTATCAGTTGTCTCTCTCACAAAACCTTGGATATCAAGTGCTAGAACATTTGCATATTCGCGAAGCTTTTGAAGAGCCTCTAGATCAACTTCTTTGTAAACAGGGCTCACGATTACGGCGCAGCCTTTAATTGTATCGAGTAGGGTGGAAGTTAATTTTATCCTAGTTCCTCTTCGTAGAAGCCTGACCTCTCTCTCGGTGTTATTGATATACTTGAGCTCGAATACCGGAACAGAACCTCCTACTATTGCAAGTTCTAGGCCCGTCCTCTGGACGAAGTCTAGATGGGGCTCCTCAGCAGGACTTACTATGAGTATGTTTTCGCAGCCGTGGTGAAGCAAAGCCATAGAGCTGTAGTAAGGGGGTCCACCTATGACCCTAGCACCCTCTATCAGATCACGTGTGAAGCTTCCAACGATAACCACGCATTCCTTCAATTCTTACACACCTCAGCTCTTTGTATGGAGGAACACCTCAACTGTTTTTATTAGAACATAGGCGTAGGATGCAAGGGCTATGAAAACGAGAGTTTCTACGTAAAAACCGAGTACGCTCCCTAGGAACAGTGCAAATAGCCTTACATCACGTGATGAGAAGTTGGGTATACGCCCAATCTTGGAGGGGTGGATCCCTACGGACGCCTCTCCACGTGCATGAACATAGCTCACCATGAGTGATCCGGTGAGTGCTAGCGAACCTATCAACGTTGCAAGGATAGGGTCCGCCGCACGGTCGTATACCAGCAGGTAGAGTGTTAAGGACATTATTACGAGGATATCGACAAGCCTATCCAGTACAGCGTCTAAGAAAGCACCTCTCTTACTGGTCATCTTCTTTAAACGAGCTAGTTCGCCGTCAACACCGTCGACTATAGATGCGATCTGCACCATCACGCCAGCAGCGATAGGCATGCCGGAAAGGTATAGCCACGCTGCAACTACACCTAGTAAGAAGCTTATCACGGATACTTGATTAGGTGTTAAGGGAATACCCAGCCTCACTATGAGGTACGTCATCGGACCAGAGATACGTCTATTTATGTAGCGGGATACAGGTCCGTCCGTAGATTTAGGCAAGTAGAGCCTCATTACCGTAAGCACCTCCTAACAATGCTCAAAACTTCCTCGAGCACTGCTCTGCGATTACCGCTGACTACGTCCTGAAAGTCCTCTGCAGTGTCGATCTCAGTCCACGGAATACCTCTGGCATCCGCAACAACGGCCCTCAAACCTGTTTTACGTAGGTACCCAACTACATCGGAAAGCTTGACTATAGGTCTGAAGTCTGCAAGTCTTCTGGCGACTCTCAACACGGATCTCTTCATGACGAATACGCCTGTGTCGATATGCGTGTACCCTTGAAGCCCCTTCCCTATAGCGATTATGTTCCCATACTCGTCGGCAACAATCTTGGTAGCCTCATCAATATCTACGAACCTGGGTGCAGGGTCACCTCCTACAACGAGGTCTGGCTCATCTACGTAGAATCTCTCGACAACACACTTGGGAAGTCGGGGTACGTATATGTGATCGCACATAGACACTATGAAAACTTCAGAATTTACACAAGGCTCAGCTAGAGCTAAGCTGTAACCGTTTTCACGCTCAACCTCATTGTTCTCCACAAGACACTTCTCGAAGCCCAGCTTATCCAAGATCTTGGACGCTTCTGCAGACCATCCGGCGGGCACTACCATGGTTATGCGTGAAACACCTAAGTTCTTCAAGGTGGCGAGGGGGTAAGCTACTAGCGGAAATTCTAACAGTTCTACGAGGAACTTGGGTTTACCACCACTCAGAGGATGTAACCTTCTGCCTATGCCGGCAGCTAGTATGACAGCCTCTCTCATCATCACTAAGCACCAAGGAGTTTGGTGTTGATGTGAGGTTTGAAGAGTGTTTGAACAGCGAGCTATGCTAAATTAACTGTTCTCGATTAGAAATAAGTTTTGTTTCTAACGTGAGAAAGCTGGTCTCTCCTAGCGCTTCTTCAGCTCTTCCCTGATGGAGTTTATGAGCCTCTCAAGCTCCACTAAGATGTTGTGTTCGTTCTCTTTCAAAATCTCAAGAATTTTCCTAACGATAGGCTTATCAACTTCATCTAAATAAGTCTCAATCTGTCGCTCTATATCACGATGAATAACGAAGAGCTCTTCAAGTTTTACGAGCGCTCTTTCAAGCTCCTGCCGTGGCT
>QMWT01000018.1 GCA_003661775.1 Thermoprotei archaeon | reverse complement strand
TCCCACGAAGGATCTCCACCTCTTCGCGCCTGTTCGAGATCTACTGTGTAAACATCGCGATTATCTGGAGATATTATGAAGTTGCTGGGCCTTGTATCGCCTAGGATAATTCCTCTTCTATGAATGCTAGCTAGAGTTTCGCCAACTAATTTGAAGGGCTGTGCGGACTCTGTGCAAACAAATTGTGTTAGCGGCGTCCCCTCTACATACTCTCTGAAGAGCGTGTACGTCTCAAGGTCTATCGCAAGTATCTTGGGTACCTTCACCCCAGCTTTGCGCAAGAGCAACGTATGGATTACCTCGTTAGCTAGCCTAACACCGGGGTTTACCCAGAAGTCCGTTGCGAGAAACCTAGTTAACTTAGCCACCACCCACTTGGCTGATTTAGGTGTAAAGAACTTCTTGGCGATGCAGGGTCTATCTATGCATTCGCCGACCTCTATATCTGTAGCTAACCTATCCAGAAGATCGAGCCTCAACTTCCTACTGCTCCTCCTAAAGTCCGGAGGTCGACATCCTAGCTCGACACCCTCAACGTCAAGTATCGTGTAGGGATTCGCCAGCATTTTTAGCAGTGATGTAATTCCGCGGTATGATTGGGGAGTACTCCACATCGCCAGACCACTGCTGTAAACGGTGTGCAGGATCCTCACGAAGATAGATGCCATGCGCAGCGCTACTAGATACCTCAGGGCTTTTCTCCACCCTATTGACGAGAATGGCCTTAATCTTACAAAGTAGTTATCCAGCAGTGATACGTAACCTCTCTCAGCTGCTTTAACTACAACTTTTCTAAAGCTATCACCTAGTTCGCGTACACACTCGCTATCCCGACACGAGTTCAGAATTCTTAGAAGGAAGATGTTGAATCCCAGCTTCATCGAGATCTTATAGAGTGGGAAGTAGTGGAGAGGTACTTTAATCAGAGGTATTAATGTGGCAACTCCTCTACTTCTAAGATCCAATAGTGTGAGAAGCGTTACCTCAACAACTGTTCTGAATCTGAACTTCTCAATGTCTCCGAGGATATTACCACACTCTTTGATCCCGAGTATCGGCAGCAGGAAGAGGTCCGCCAAAAAGTCAAGCAATAAACCGTAGCTTAGGTCGAGCTTCAACAGTTTTTCGGGCACATATAGAACTGTCGAGGCTCTGTACATTCTTCTAATGGTATCGGGGTCTTCGCTTGTATTAGTTGTTATGGCTACGCGTTCTCCTCGTCGAAAGCCAAGTACGACTAGGCACATGCGCGCTCTCCTATACCCTGCATACGTACCTCAGGTTTTCTAAGATAATCACAGAATCTCAGAGCAGCCGTGGGGCATACCTCTACGCATTTCCCGCAGAGAACACAGCGTTTTCTTACAAGTATTGGTTTTAAGAAAAGGTCTTGTGTTAGAGCACCTCTTTTACAGGAGGTTATACACATTCCGCAGGCTATACAGGCCTCGAGATCTATGCACAGACTCTTCATGACCCGCCCAAGTAGCTGAGCCTCTTCGTTACGTACTCACGGTACTTCACGTAGCGGTGGATAGCAGCCATCGCTGCCGCGGCTCTCTCCGGTGTTGGGTAAGCCGGTATCTTTGCCTGCGTAAGCTTCTTTATACCTTCGTAAGCTTCGACCCCTCCTATCAGCGCGACGGTCATGGGCTTCTTTAGCCCTCCTGAATCCTTCACGGCGTTCATGATCGCATCAGCTACTTCTACGGGGTGCGTCAGCGCTGTGTGGCAGTAGAGCACCACTATGCTGTCGACATCTGGGTCGTTGAGCGCAGCGTACACAGCCTTGTAGTACCAGTCTGTGGGTGCCATACCGGTTAGGTCTATCGGGTTAGCGAGAGATGCAAAGGGCGGTACGAATTTCCTTATCTCTTCTACTAGGTTCTTCGGGGGTTTCTGGAGCAGGAGCCCATTATCGGCGAGGGTATCGCTTGCTTGAACACCTGCTCCGCCTCCATTTGTTATCACAACTATTCTATCGCTGTTGGGCAGCGGGTTCCATGTTAACGCCTTAACCCAGTCGAAGGCCTCCTCGACACTCTTAGCGAATAAGATGCCGCTCTGTTTGAACGCGGTTTCGTAGAATGCTATGTTACCTGCGAGCGAGCCAGTGTGGCTTGCTGCCGCTCTAGCACCTGCTTCGGTTCTGCCTGACTTTATCACCACTATGGGCTTCTTGATCGTGACCCTGGATGCTGCCTCAACGAAGCGACGTCCATTAGTAATGCCTTCTAAGTATATCAACACTATGTTGGTGTTAGGGTCATTCTCGAAGAACTCTAGGAAATCAGCGTCGTCTAGATCGGCCTTGTTCCCTATGCTTATAATGGCTGATACTCCTATACCCTCCATGATTGTGGTGCCCATAAGCGCTATACCTAGAGCTCCGCTCTGCGTGATAAAGGCAACGCCTCCTGGTATGACGTCGCGTGGTCCGAAGGTAGCGTTGATCCGCGAAGGTGTGTAGACGTAGCCGAAGATGTTGGGGCCTAGAACCCTCATTCCATACTTTCTAGCGGTCTCCACAACCTTCTTCTCTAGCTCAACATTTCCAACCTCCTTGAAGCCCGAAGATATAATCACAGCGAACTTTGCACCTGCCTTGCCAGCATCCTCGATTACTTCGGGTACCTTGGGTGCAGGCACCGATACCACAACAACATCTACAGGCTCCGGAATCGAGGATACCGAGGGATATGCTTTAAGCCCTAGGACCTCGTCGGCGGCGGGGTTCACCGGGTATATTCTACTCTTGTATCCGTACTCTATCAGGTTCTTCAGTATGAGGTGCCCGATCTTCTTGGGATTCCTTGAAGCACCCACAACAGCTATAGATGAGGGATAGAACAGTTTCTTGAGGTCAGCCATGGCCCCACTCCCCTAACCCTTCAGAATGATCCTTATATCTGCTACCTTGGCACCTTTGCCTCTTTCGAAGGCCATTATTGGGTTGAGGTCTATATCCTGGATCTCCGGGTTTTCAAGCATGAGTTGCGAGGTCTTCATTATTATGTCCTTAAGCGCCTCTATATCCCTAGGAGGCTTGCCTCGGTATCCTTCTAGTACATTGTACGCTTTTATCTCCCTGATCATCTCCTCAGCGTCGATGGGTGTCACGGGAGCGAGCCTGAAGCTGACATCCCTTAGCACTTCTACGAAGATCCCGCCAAGCCCAAACATGAGGAGGGGTCCGAAGACCGGGTCGCGTGTGGCGCCTACAATCACTTCTACATCTGAAGGCACCATCTCCTGCACGAGCACGCCCGCTATTCTCGCGTTAGGTGCGTATCTCCTAACGTTCTCCATGATCTTGTTGAAGGCCTTCTTGGCATCCTCTTCGCTTCTAATATCCAGGATCACTCCCCCAACATCACTCTTGTGTGTGATGTCGGGTGATACTATCTTCAGAACTACGGGGAATCCTATCTCTTTAGAGAGTCTAGCGGCTTCGTCGGGGTCTCTAACCAGGCCATAGCGTGGCACCGGAAGTCTGTAGGCCTCGGCTACTGCGTAGGCTTCATGCTCTAGGAGTTTCCTCCTTCCTTCTTCTAGAGCTTTCTTAAGTATTTCTTTTACACTGTCCATGCCCCCAGCCCATGGAGATTATGGGGGCTTGGGAAAATATGTTTTTAGATAAGCAGTTGCAGACGGCGGGCTAAGGCTAGTGTCTTAGAATTCCCTGGTTTGAAGAACTGTGGTGCGGGGGGTGGGATTTGAACCCACGCAGGCCTACGCCATCGGGTCCTCAGCCCGACCCCTTTGACCTGGCTCGGGCACCCCCGCACCTTCCGCTAATCTACGAACTGAGCAGAACTTAATAAGGGTTCATCCATCATCTCAAAGTAGGATGTTACGCCTTGGGTAGTGAATCAGCGGATTCAACAGCGCTTAGGAGGATAATTGCGGAGAGACCCTGGGTATTGCTGATCTATCTCATGCTGCTTGATAGTGGAGGTGTGGCTACGGCTAGTGATATAGCGACGGCGCTTGATATGCGTACCTACGTAGTGAAGCGTGCGATGTGGTGGTTGAAGAAGTACGGTCTTGTAGAGATCGACGAGAGCTCCACACCTCGTAAGTACAAGGTTAAGCTCGTACCTCCGTTGGCAGAGAGTCTGAGAAGCAGTAAGAGAGTCTGTGGAAACTCTGTCGTTGTAGAGTATGGGGAAAGCTACCTACTGTTTCTATGTAGAGAACATGAAGTTATTGTTCGTAGGGTACCGAAAAAGTTTGTTGAAGCCTATCTGAGAGGCGAGCGGCTGGGTGAGGAGCTGGCTCCGAAGATACGGAGAGCGATCGAGAGGGTTGCCAAGACTATAATGTGTAGGAGTTAGGCGGGAACACCTAGCTCTACAAGTATGAAGTACTCCTTCTCTAAAACATCATCCTCTGTTATAGGTTCTCTTCTCGCTACGCTCCTTCTTCTCCTTCTCCTGGGTATACGCCTAGCTATCCTGATTACTGTCAACATCTGTAACACCCCAGTGTAATACTTCTGCTTCATAATTTATAAGAGCTGGCCCTTGAGCTATTCGACACTCGCCGAAGTTCATAGAAGCTTGAACTCTATTATGTATACCTCAGGATCCTCGTCAACTCTCTTCTTACCGTATATCTTCATTAAAGCCTTTACCAGCTCCTCCTTATTTCTGAACCCGTCCATGCGCGCCTCTTTGTCGCTAATGCTTGAAAGCTTCTTTTTCGTAACTCTTGTTATAACTGCTTTCCCTATCCTCGCATGACCTACGTATACCTCCACGACATCTCCTTTCCTAACATTAGCACTTAGCCTTATTGTCGTAACCTTTTCGCCTGCCAGTATCTTTCCTGCGTAGTTTAGTTTGAAGATGAGTTTCTTCATGACCCTACCTCCTCATCCTTACCGGAAGGTGTTTCACGGAAGCTATAAGCATAGTACGCGTTAACGCATCCTTAGCAAAACCGAGTTTTCTCTTATCTAGAATCTTTGGCTAGGGCTTGGCGGTGTAGATCAATGAGAAGATGCCGGGGGTGACCCGTCCCGTGCACACGTAACCCCGAGACACGGGGCTTCTTCACACGGGCCCCGGGGTCCATTACTGACTCTTGTAGCTAGAGTTATTAAGTGTAGCAGTGTCTTGCTCTTCTTTCTATTCCAAGTATTCTTCACCAGACCCCGCTAAGTGATGTATGTATCTGGTGTATACAAAGAGAAGGTCAGAGAGTCTATTCAGGTACTTGTACACCGGAGGGGCTATGTAGCCATCTCTGAAGAGCTTCACTGCTCTTCTTTCGACTCTTCTACAAACCGTCCGTGCGTAGTTCATGAGTGCGGCTTCCAAAGGTCCTTTGGGCACCAAGAACTTTCTCATAGGTTTAAGCCTGCTCCAAATACACTCGACCTCTTCCTCTACCGACCTCACGAGTTCATCATCTATAGGTGGCTTAACACTACTCATTTCACCTCCCAGCGCTACATAGCCAGCTATTCGCATGAGCAGCTGTTGGTGTTTCCTCAATTCAAGTCCTAGATCCCTAAGCACGTTATCCCGCTCTACAACAGCGCGTACCAAACCCAGTACAGCCACGAGCTCGTCTAGCTCACCTACAAGCTCTACAACTGGTGAGTCCTTAGGGTACCTTCCCCGGGCTATATCCGTAAACCCGTCATCTCCTCTATGCTCTCTCTTCAACTACTCGCTCACCTTAACCACTAGATACCCCTTCTTGAGTATGCTCACAACATCTCTACGAACCAGCGTCTCAACAATATCTCTAAAAGCCTCCAGCGGAGACTCGCTTCTTATTTTCACATCCAGCTTTCTGGCAAGTTCCTTGACCGCCCTCAGACATCTCTGGAAAAACGTGCAGACTTCGCATTGACACTGCGGTCCCTTTACTATAGCTAGTCCCACCGTCTCGTCAATGAAAGCACCTCTATCTGTCATGACCTCGATAATGAACTTCCCCTCAGCATCTACACTTACGTCAAACGCCAAGAAGAGTTTGGCTGCAATATAGAACTTGTTGTTCATGTGCACAAGCCAGCCTTGCCTTACAAGAGCATTTAGATGTCTATAAACAGCTGTGCGCCCTACATTAAGCTGTTTGGCTAACTCTGCAGCCGTATTAACTCCTTGGGCAACTAGACTAAGGAGCTTGCACCTCACGTGGGCAGAAGCGCTCGCATCGAAAAACTTTACATTTATCAACCTAATGGAGTCAAGTTCAAAATCCTTGTACTTCGAAGCTGGTAGCTGAACCACCCTGAACCTTTCACCTTTACCTGAGGGAGTCACACTCAACACCTGTCTATGTGGCGCCTCGAAAATTGAGGGATTGCACGTAAACGTTATAAACTCCTAAAAAATCTCCTGATATTGTCCCTAATTACATCGGTGGCCTCCTCAATACTTAAACCTTTGAGCTTGGCTATCCACTCGATCACATCTTTTATCATCGATGGATCGAGCATTAACCCTCTGTACTTATAGGGACCATCACTTTCAGGAAGCAGTATCTCCAGAGGTGCCTTCTCTACAACTCTTCTGTGCTTCTCCTGGATCTTGATGGAGGGATTCACTCCTATGAACATACCCATGCTTCTAATTCTTGAGAGAAGTTCCGCCGGGCCCGTATACCAGTGTAAAACAGCTGAATTAACATCGTAGCGCTCTAGTATTTCTAACACTTCGCGCCATGTATTGACAGCATGTATCGTGAGAACAGCTCCTGCCGCGCGAGCGTACTCGACGAACTTAATGAACACTATACGTTGCAGGTCTATTGTATGCGGGGCGAACTTCTTGTCGAGTCCCACCTCGCCTATCGCCTTGACCCCGTGCTCAAGTGCAAGGTCTATGATTTTGTCCACGAGCCTGATACTTTCGCTATCTACAGACCAGGGATGTAGTCCCACGGCTGGTACAACCCATAGATGTCTCCGTGAAAGCACTAAGGTTCTGAGCGAAGACTCGTAGTCATCGCTTACAGCCAGCACCTTTAATCCTAGCCTGCCTATTCTCAACACGTCGCGTTCATCATATTCGTGTAAATGACAATGCGTATCAGCTAGTTCTAAAGCCCTGAACCTCAGGGCAGTCACCTAGCTTCTATCGCTCTGCACACTCCTTCTTATGAAATCTACAACCTTGTTATGCTCTACGGAGACGAAATCTGTGTAGAGGTCCAGCGGTATGTACCTCATTCTAGATTCTCGATATGTTGGATGAAGCCGTCCGGCAATGTTGATCTTGTAGCCGCAGTAGGGACACCTCATATCTTCGGTTATTCTCCATTCAAGTATGTCGAAGCCTATTCTCCTAACAAGAAGTTTTTTGCATCCAGGGCAGTAGGTGTTTTCCAGACTATGTCCTGGTACATTCCCTATGTACACGTAGTGCATACCTTCGCTCTTAGCTACCTCAGCGTGTTTCTCCAGAAGCTCAACGGGGGTTGGTGGAATATCCATCATTTTGTAGTCTGGGTGGAAGCGTAGAAAGTGTATGGGGGTTTCGGGGCCCAGATTCTCACATATCCATCTAACTAGTTTACGGGCCCTATTGAGGTCTGCTCCCACCTCGGGCACTACGAGGTCAGTGACTTCGATAAATACGCCCTTTCTCTTCAGCTCCTTCATAGCCTCAAGGATCATCTCCGCATCCAGGACGTGTGAATACTTCTTGGCGAACTCGGGATCGGCATTACCTTTTATATCAACCGTAGCAGCATCTACGAACTTGCCGACTATGTCCAGAGTCTCGTCAGTCATATACCCGTTAGTAACCATCGTGTTGAAGAACCCTTCTCTCTTAGCTATTCTACCTGTATCGTAGGCGTACTCTATGAACACGACAGGCTCGTTGTACGTATACGTGATCCCCTGAGCTCCGGAAGCCTTAGCCAGCTCTACAACCATCTCCGGAGGTAGCCTCCACCCAGCTACAACTCTTCTCTGACTAATATCCCAGTTCTGACAGAACTGGCACGCCCAGTTGCAACCCGTAGTGGCTATCGAGAACACCATTGAACCGGGATGAAAGTGGTAGAGAGGCTTCTTCTCTATGGGGTCCACAGCTACTGCTATTGCAAGACCGTAAACCGCCAGATACAGCTTTCCATCGACATTCCATCTAACGCCGCAGAACCCATGCTGTCCGTGCCTTAACCTACATCTCCTTGGACACGCTGTGCACTCAACAATGCCCTCATCTACAACCCTATAAAGTAGAGCCTCTTTAACCACGAAGATACACCTCTTCTTAGTACACCAACACAATGTTTGGTAGCAAAATTAATAATCCTATGGGATGATGAGGCAACCCCGTCTATGATAGGTGATTTAAGGCCGTCTCTACTGACCTCTAGCCCCGACCTCCTTCGTCACGAGGCTATAGCTAGAGAGTATTGAGGGGTACCTCTCTTCGTAAATACCTCGAGACTCGACTTCCTCACGCAGCTCCTTAGGTAGGAGATCTAATACACGGGGATTTACGTAGATGTACTTCCCGTCGGCGGGATGTGATAATGCAGGTAGTTGTGGTAGGTAACGGCTCAATCTATCGTAGAGGTCATTAGGTATCCTTAAGCTACGTAGCGTGCCGGACGGCGTGACCTCTTCATGCGGAGCTGCTGTGGCAAGAGCTTTTCTGATTAATCTTAGCCTCATCTGTACAGCGTCTTTAAACACTGCAGGGCATATATGCACTGATATGTCCAGCCCTTTCTCCTCGACGTATCTAAGGACTTGGAGAGCAGTTTCGAAACTTCCAAGAACGTAAGGCTTACCCGCGGCAGGTTTTAGCCCCCGTATGAGTAGCTTAGCAAGGTTCGTTTCGCTATACTCAAGCTCGTTAATGTTGATAAACTTTGCTCCTGCTAGCCACGTCCTCTCAACAAGTTTAGTGAGCTCGGCTACCCTGCCGGGTATAGCGGGGACTTCTACACCTACTTCCATCGATGTGTTTCTCGTAGCGTACTCCAGATACTTGAAGCTACGTTCATACCTGGGGTGGAATCTCAGCTCGTCAAGACCAAGTCTATCAAGTCTTCTGATGATATCGGGGGTTAAGTGTCCCCCGTGTGTATAGAGATGAATGTGGAATTTATCCCCATATACATCCTTCAGCAGGGAGATTATGTTCTCCACGCGCTCTATAGAGGCTAGGGGTTCTCCTCCAGTGATCGAAGCTCCCCGGGCACCCACGGCCTCGACCTCGAGAACCACATTCTCGATATTGTTGATCCTCTCCTCATCCACGTAGAAGCTGCGAGGATTCCTCCTCTCGGTACTCAGTGGGCAGTAGAAACAGTTAGCCTCGCAGAAACCCGTTACGTAAACAACCACCTTGAGCCCCTTCATGCAGAGCTCGCATCCTTTAGGGAGCCTACCTCGCCAAACACCTAGGATCCTGACCTTCTCAGAGTTCTTAACATGCATCTTTCAAAACCCTTCTAAACATCCAATTTTCTCTACACAGCTTCTTTATAACTGATTCTAGGGATTCGTCTGGAGGAACCTCCTTCTCTATGAAGAGCCCTGTCCTCCCGGTGGAATCGCGTCTCCTCAATGCTTCAACTCTATCTTTCACAACTTCTATCGATACTCCCAGCTTCCTCGCAGCAACGTACTCTATTCCGAGTATCGAGTACTCTACATGTCCTCGAGGCGTAGGTTCTATCATGAATAGCTTCTTGTTGACTCCTGCTACGCGGATGTTCTTCCTAATGCCTTCAAGTCCTAGAGAACCGCTGAATTTGTAGAATTCGTACTCCACTATGCTTAGGTGGGCCAAGGGAACGGTTACAGATACGAGTTCTTGGAGGTCTAGGTATATGTACACCTTTGGTGTATGAGCAGGTGTAGGCTGGACTATCACCCTGCTATACACATAAAGACCGTTTCTCTCTAGACACAGCTCTATCAACGAAGGAGGTATAGTGTCTACGACCACTACGTCAACATCACTTTTCTCAGATACATCGCCCCGCGCTACGCTTCCATGGACTAGGGTCTGCGTATAGCCACAGCTAGCCAGGATCTCCATGATCCTCAACGCAATCCTCCTTTTCTCTTCTAGCAGCTTCCACCTCTTGTCGTCGTAGATGACTTCTCTTATATGTGAAGCTTTCCCTACTTTCTCGCGTGCTGAGTACCTCAATATCTGCATCCATCTTAATTATCGGGCGGTAGAGTAAAATTAGTGGTGCCAAGGCTAAGTCGGGTGTGCTGTTAATGTATCTAGACCCGGCGAGAGCGCTGTTGCTCTACACGGTACTGCAGTTCTTGCTGACAACTATGGGCTACACTCTTCAGAAAGGTGAAGGATTCAAGCTAGGAAGAATCATAGTTAGCTTCTCCCCCGGACTTGTGATGCTTAAGCTAGGTAAGCGTGTGGAGGGCAGAGGCGTTTCTAGACCCTTCGACCACTGGGCACTCATAATGATCGTTTCCTTGTTTGCAGGTATGATCCTCTTCTACACCTCTCTATTCCCATCGATAACAGTTTTCATATCGCGTACTTTGACCACCTTCATAGGAGGTAAGAAACCTATAGAGATAATACCTCCCGTAGCTCCTATACTCCCTGGCATCACCATATCCCTTAGCTCCTTACCATACATACTCAGCGCTATTGGAGCAGCGCTTGTTCTACACGAAGGTTTTCATGCATACTTTGCTCTGCGAGAGGGTGTTGCTGTCCGTAGTTGGGGCATAGGCTTGATGTTGCTGTTCCCCATAGCTTTCGTCGAGGTAGACGAGAGTGCTATGGAGAGGGTCTCGCTCTGGAGCAAGCTGAAGATCATCGGGGCCGGGATCTTGGCGAACCTCCTGCTAGCTGTCGTCGCCCTAGCGCTCCTCGGATTCATTAACGTGACTTACCCTGCAGATCATGTACAAGCTCTTAAGATAGTTGAGGTTTCCTGCTCGGTCTGCGGTGAGCAGGAGACGCCTTGCCCCGCTAAGCTAGCGGGATTCAGAGCAGGAGATATTATAGTTGGAGTTAATGGAACGCCTATGCGCACATTTGATGATCTGAGGAATGTTCTCAAAGTTGGGAACGTGTCGATGGTGAGCTTTCTCTTCACGCTATGTGGAAGTAACGGAGAGTGCAGGAATGTCACTGTGCATGCAACGCCTAGTGACGGAAGGGTGTGCTTGGGTGTAAAGCTTGTGAACACGATTGTGAAGATTGCTGGAGGGAGAGTGTACGAAGACCTGATGTTCATAGGGATTGTGACACTGCTTCAATTCATGTACATCGTTAACATGAGCTTATTCGTAATAAATGCTGCTCCCTTATTCATAACCGACGGTGCTAAAGCCCTTGACTCCATAATAGAGAGCTTGAAGAGTAGAGGAATAGTGTTCTTCTTAAGAAGGTTCCTGACGTTGCTCCAGGTAGTTAACGTGATTCTATTGGGTGCAGCGATAATTCTCTCCATATATGTCCTGGTCTAGGGACCATGCTCAGGATAAGAAGAGCTAAACCCAGCGATATGGAGAAGGTCGCCGTATTGGAAGAGAAGTGTTTTCGCTATCCTTATCCAAGAACTTTACTTCACATGTTGTGCGCTCTCTATCCCGAGCTATTCCTAGTAGCTGAGTTAGGAAACGAGGTTGTAGGCTACGTCTCCGCAGTAGTCAAGAGGGGGGACGTAGGCCACATAGTCTCCATATGCGTAGACCCCCAGTACCGCAGGAGGGGGGTGGGCAAGAGGCTGATGCAGGAAGTTGAGAGAGTTTTGGTGGAGCTCTTCGGTGTTAAGAGTATCAGGCTTGAAGTGAGGGTCAGCAACATACCCGCTATAAACCTCTACAAATCTCTAGGCTACAGGATCGTGGATAAGCTACGGAATTACTACCCGGATGGCGAAGATGCCTATGTTATGTATAAGAATGTTAAGGAGTAAGAGAAATACCAGGCGGTAACAGCAAGATCTACATGGGTAGCCAAGCGTGGGAGAAGTACTAACAGCATACGTACTAGATGCGAGTTACGAAGTAGTCGGTAACGAGCCCCACGTCATAATATGGGCTGTAGCGGAGGACGGTAGGAGGGTACTTCTAAGGGACAGGAGGTTCCGTCCATACTTCTATGTAGTTCCTGAGGAGGGTATTGATCTAGCTACCCTTGCTGAAAACATAAGGAGGTTGAGCAGCCCCCGCTCACCTATAATAGACGTCTCGATAGTCAAGAGAAGGTATTTCGGAAGGCCCTTAGACGTGCTAAGGGTTACCACGGTGATACCAGAGTACGTCAGAGAGTACCGTGAAGCCGTTAAGAAGCTTGCCGGCGTCCGCGATGTTTTAGAAGCCGATATAAGATTCGCCATGAGGTACCTGATAGACCACAGCATAACTCCGTGCACCTGGGTCGAGTTCAGAGTTAAGAAACTGGGCAGAAATCCCAACTATGCTGTAGATGATATCTACGAGGTAGAGGAGGTCATAGGCAGGAAGGATGTCTTTATACCACCAAAGCTTCGCATATTCGCGTTCGATATAGAGGTGTACAACCCGCGAGGTACCCCGAACCCCCGTCGAGATCCCGTGATAATTATAGGGTTAGCAACCTCGCCTAACGATATCAAGCAGCTGGTAGCTGAGAGCAAGAACGACCGCGAGATCATAAGGAGGTTTGTAGAGCTCGTCCGGGAGCTAGATCCGGATGTGATAGTCGGGTATAACAGCAATAGATTCGACTGGCCTTACCTAACTGAACGCGCCAAGATCCTTGGGCTAAAACTGGATCTAGGTCGTAGAAAGGGGTCTGAGCCCCGTACCAGCGTCTACGGACACATCTCTATAGCAGGCAGGCTTAACGTAGATCTCTATAATTTTGCTGAGGAGATACCTGAGGTTAAGGTGAAGACCCTAGAGGAGGTGGCCGAATTCCTCGGGGTTATGAAGAAGAGCGAGCGGGTGCTGATACCCGGTCACGAGATCTACAAGTACTGGGACGACCCTGAGAAACGCAAGCTACTTCTAAGATACTCACGTGACGATATTATTGCTACGCTAGGAGTAGCTGATAAGATCCTGCCCTTCGCGATCCAGCTCTCAAGCATAACAGGGCTACCTCTCGACCAGGTAGGTGCAGCTAGCGTGGGCTTCAGACTTGAATGGTACTTGATGAGGGAGGCGTACAAGCGAGGCGAGCTAATACCTAATCGCATTGAGAGGCCTTACGAGCCGTACCGCGGTGCGGTAGTGCTAGAACCACTACGTGGTGTCCATGAGAACATAGCTGTGCTAGACTTCTCCGCCATGTACCCGAGCATAATGATAAAGTACAACATAGGGCCGGACACTATAGTGAAGAACCCGGAGGAGTGCTCTAAGTATGGGTGTTACGAAGCTCCGGAGGTGGGTTACAAGTTCAGGAAACAACCACCAGGCTTCTTCAAGAATGTCCTCGAGACCCTCATCAAGGCGAGGAGAGAGATCAGGAACGCTATGAAGAAGCTGAAGCCTGACGACCCAGAGTACCGGGTACATGACGAGAGGCAGCGCGCGCTTAAGGTGTTGGCAAATGCTGCCTACGGTTACATGGGGTGGGTGGGTGCCCGCTGGTACTGCAGAGAATGTGCAGAGGCTGTAACAGCCTGGGGTCGTGAGACTATTAGACGCGCCATAGCAATAGCTCGTGAGCTCGGACTCAAGGTGATCTACGGCGATACCGACTCGCTATTCGTTACCTACGATAAGGAGAAGGTGGAGAAGTTCATTGAGAGGGTCGAGAAGGAGCTGGGGCTAGAGATAAAGATAGACAAGATCTACCGAAGAGTCTTCTTCACAGAGGCTAAGAAGAGATACGTTGGCCTCACAGACGACGGAAGAATAGATGTGGTGGGCTTCGAAGCTGTCCGAGGCGACTGGGCCGAGATAGCTAAGGAAATTCAGGAGAAGGTTGCAGACATAGTTCTGAAAACTATGGA
>QMWT01000017.1 GCA_003661775.1 Thermoprotei archaeon | reverse complement strand
TGGCCGCAGTAGATCCAGCAGGACCACCACCTATCACGGCGACCCTCATCTTGTCACCAATAATAGCCTGCTAACCGGACAATTAAACCTTACTTGAGATCGGTACAATGAATAAGCTTTTATCTGACAAGGTCTTAATTTATAGCGTGGCGTACGAGCCTACAGTAGGACAGAGGATATGGGCGTTCCTGAAGAAGAAGGGCAGGGCGCTTGGAGGAGAGATATACAGGTACGTCGCTTCATCGATAATAGGTGAGGGCAGGCGACCTCCAAAGTACACAAGCTTCTACCGCTACCTCTTCTACCTCAAGGCACTGAAGGTGATAAGGACCGTTGGAAAGGTCAAGATACCAGAGAAGGGAGTTCAGGCGTCGGTGTACGAGCTGACTAGTGAGGGATCTAGGATGAAGATAGACGACCCGAGGCTGATTAACCCAGCCGCGGAGTACTACAGGATGAAGGGATGTGTGTGGGTCGACCCGGCTACAGGCATCGAGATACCGAAGGTCAAGCTTGGCAAGCGCAGGTACAGGAGGAGGGTATTGGGCATACCGCCAAAGTCGAGGGGAAGACCTAGAAAGGAGGAGGTACAGCAAAGTTAGATTGTGCTAATTGATATTATGGTCGACGCCATTATTGCAGGTGAGAAGTTCACGTCTGCGAAGTAGAACTGACACACGTAATCCTCAGCCAGTCGATGTATGTACAACAAGCTCCAGTCGTACACTGCGGTTCCTTCAAGAGCAACTAGCGAATCCGGCGACTCCCTCAACTTCAACGCATCCGGCGTTGACACGTAGTGTCTTCTTATTGTTATTCCTGTTGGAGTATACATCAAGTCGGCGGCGTTTAACGCTTCTATAGAAATAAAAATGCCGCCCTTGTATGAACCGACCTCGAAGTCTATGACGCCCCTGCTGGTACAAGCAAGCCCTTCGATGCGTATACCGTAGTAACTCGCGTCGATTGTGTGCACTACGTAGTCTACTAGTGGCTCGTTCACCAACGTTTTGAACTCCTCGAACTTCTGCGCTGGAAAAACCTCTCTGTACTTTTGTCGAACTTTTACGACCGGATAGTTGATGAACTTGAAAAGCTGATATGTCAAGTAGTTCATCCTTGACGTTAGATTCTCAATGCTAATCAATCCCTCTGCTCTCTCTTTCTCGATAGCCTTCTCAATCTCGCCCGACAACATCCGCTCGACCTCGTCCTTGATGTACGTCAGGAAGCCTAACTTAACAGTCCTAGTACTCACAATCACGACCTCCTAGATTTGGCTAGTGCGATTATCGTGACCGATAGTACCGGCGCTGACAGCTCCGGTACCGACAGACCGATATCAACGTACAGCCCAAAGTACAAAGGAATCAAATAGTCGTGCAAAAGATATCTACCATCGACAACATCAAATAAGTACTCCTTGTCCCATGTCACTGTATGCTCTATTAGCGCGAACTCACAATCATATGACTTGTTGTAGGTTATGTTGTATACGTCGAGGGCGCTCAGTCTGATCTCAACATTTCCTGAGACTCGCATGAAAAACTCTATCAGTCCCCAATATGTGCATACATACCCCTGTACGAATACTGCGTTGCCGAACAACGATGACTTTGCGAGAATACCATATCCGAACGGTCTATCGTCTACTACCCTCCTCAGGTTCTCTAACATCTCATATGGGTTCTCTGGACGCCGTTCTCTCAATCGCTCACGCACTTCCACTAATACGACTGGGTCGTCCAAGAAGCGCCTCAGACCTTCGACGTCGACGCCGTGAAGCCCTTTCTCATAGATCAACCTCTCGACCGCATTACATACGTCCTCCTTCATATACGTCAGAAAGCTGAGCTTCAGCTTTCGCCTAGCCACTGCTCTCGTTTACCCCCTCCCAGACAGGCAAAACTCTATGGTTCGCATGTTGCTGCCTCTTAGACTCTTACATCGGGTTCCGAAGCAATGCGCTCACTTCAGCATAGATCCGACTATGCCTTTGTTCAGCGTAGTCAACATCGACTCGATAACGTACATTTTCCAGAAGCCGATCCTGACGAAGACAGTGTTCATGTTCCTCATCTTGCCTCCAAATGCGTACAGGTCTATCTTCATTGCCTTGCCTATCGGTACGTCCTCCCACACCAGCACCCTGTCGTCGAGTAGCCACCTCCACTTGCCCATGCCTTCCTCCTTGCACAGCCAATCGATTGCCTTCGATATAACTGATATCCCCTGCGGCAACGCGACTATACCTAACTGCCTGTAGAACACTTGAAAGAGTACGCTCTTAACTATCGGCGCCCAGTCCTCAGGTCTGTTGCTAGCCCCTGCCCTAAGTGCCCTCCTGTTGAGCACGTTGACGTCGATGCTTGATATAATTGGAGCCCTATAAATCCTCCTCGAGGACATATACCTTCACCTCCGGCGGTAACATGCTAGCCCAAGCCGGCATCAAACCTAACTTCCTCGCTACCTCGTCTCCCCTCTCCATCATTTCCCTGTACCTGACCCTCCTAACTCTAGGTCTACACAGGCACGAGAACAGTTTGCCTATGATGTTTGCTGCTATCTCTCCCAAGCCGTTGTAGTGGGCAACCTCATGGTACAAGGTGTCGAGGTCTGATAGAGGAGTCAAAACTATGTAGTCGGTAGCTGTCCTGAAGAAGCCGACTCCTGCACCGTCTGCCTTCACGACGCCGTCTATCACGTATATCTTCTTCGGAACTCTGAACATCCTAGGCAGTCTCGCCAACGCGTCCTCGATCTCCTCCTTGCTTAACGGTCTCCTGCCCCTTTGGTAGTATTCCAGAACCTTCTCCTCCAAAGACAAGGCCCTCACCGATTCTACTGTAGTCATCAACCGATTTAAAGGGCTCGCCGCAGAACGGGCAGAACCTAGGAACTACCATCCATATATCGTTTGGTGTCAGGACTACCTTCCCGACGTCCTTCACCCAGAGAGTCAGCGTTCCCTTCGTAAGATCTCCCGACGCTATTATGTGTAGGCATCTGGGGCAGTACATCGCTATCATCACATGATCCAACAGCTATCCCCTCATAACGCCTGCCTAAGCTTCTCAACCATCTCCATCAGGCATTTAATGCATATCGATAGCTCGATCCTCCTGTCACCGCAGTCAACGGTTAGCACCACACACGGTCTGGGCTCGAAGCACATATTGCACTTGGTTATCGACCTAACATGCTTTACTATTGCTAAGACCTGCATCTATACCACCTCACCGTTGCTCGGTCCACCTCTTGAACAGGTAGCCGACTCCTGCACCCGCGAGAAACGTCACTAAATCTGTGTTGTTGGTGTAGATCGCGTAGATCATGCCCGCGACGACGAGTATCGCCGCCACCACGTTCGCCATGGTCGTCCTCTTTATGTTATCGAGCAGGCTAGTCATCGTCTTCTTCATCTCTAACTGGCACCTCTAGTGCGTATTCCTTCCAACCACATCTAGGACAGTAATATCTACCAACAACGGCATCGTACTTTAGGTACCCCCCACATATTGGGCACGGCAACGCCATCACAACCACACAGCTCTAAAGACACATTTACATCATTTTTCATGTCTCTGCTCCTAAATAATTTTCTCGCTCCATCAGCTTGAAAACGCAAGCCCGAGAAAGCTTATATTGACGTTATAGTTTGTAACGTTTGATGGCTCTCAGAGACCTATTGGCCCATGTGTTTATGGGTGCTTTGTCGGGATTTTTTAGTTGGATAAACCCTGTAATATCGTGTGTATTGGTAGTGCTCTTCATAGTTTACCAGACGTTTGATTATATTGAGACTAGGGATAGGCCGTCTAGGCAGATGATTGAGTTCACGATAGGCTTCGTCGTAGCTTCAATTGCTTCGTTCGTCTTGTCGCTTATAGCCTGACGTTTAGGTAAGTCCTCCTGTAAGCCTCATTGCCCTCCCACACCATCAAGTTGTGGAAGGGCGTGAAGACCTCGACCGCTATGTTTGCTATCCTACAGTAGGACTCGGGAACCACATGCATGTCGCCGAACAAGTCCCAGTTGATAGCCAAGCATCCTCCATTGCATGCAGGTCGGTATAGGCATTCAAAGCACATGGAGGGGTCTTCACAATAAGGTCTGCACTCACGCCAATACACGTTTAACCTGATCCTCTTCTCTTGGTCTATTCCCGTCTTGACGTTGCCCAAGACCAACGTTGGATCGTGGGTGTCTACGAAGCGGTGGCAGGGATATATGTCGCCGTTGACGTCTAGCCCTATTCCCCCTTGAGCTAAACCGCATCTATCCGTCCAGCTCCAACCCCTGTTCATCGCCAGCCAGACCTCGGAAGCCTTCCTGACCGATAATATGAAGGGTAGGACGCCTCTCCTAGCCCACTGTATCATGTAGCCCCTAAGCTTGATCATCTCTCTTCTGAACTTCTCGTAGTCCTCCTCGTACCACTTGCATTCATAGACTGGGTCGCAAGCCAGGGCAGTCAAGCCTTGCTCCACAAACCATTTGATGTCATCCGCCAATCCATCCAAGTTGTCTGGTGAAACAGTCCACCTCAACTGCGGGTTCGGGTTTAGGTGCTTGCGGACTAGCTGTATCGCCCTCCAGACCTCTTTGAACGTGCCCCTTCCATCATGGTACTTCCTGTGTTTGTCGTGTTTCTCCTCGGTGCCGTCAATCGATATCAAAACGCCGAACTGATACCTCTTCATGAGCTCGACCTTAGCTTCGTCTAATAGTGTGGCGTTGGTCGTGAACCCGAACTTCACGTCGTGTTGAGGTGTCCACCCGATCTTCATTCCCATTTCTTCAGCTATTTCGACTGCCCTAACTATTACGTCTTTCCAGACAACTGTTGGCTCTCCGCCGAACCACCATATTTCGGCTGGCTTGATCATATGGTTCTTGGCGAACTCTAGGAGGGCTCTTATCGTCTCCTCGTCCATGTCTGCTCTCGGCTGGTTTGGATGGAGCTTGTAGACGTAGCAGTAGTCACAAGCCAAATTGCATCTGCAAGTAGCCCAAGCCGTGACGTTGCCGAACCTATCTGGTAGCCTCAAGCCTGCCCCTGTCAAGCTCGCATCGCCTCTCGACCCTTGGCTGTAGGACTCTGATCAGCATCGATATGCTGTCCAAAAGCTTATCAACCTTCGAGCTCAGCTCCTCAATCCTAGCCATCAGCTGGTTCGGTGGTATAGGCTGAAATCTAGGTTGAGGCTGGAATCGTGGCTGTGGTGGAGGCTGTCGTGATGTAGGTTGTGCGACACCTGTTTCACATGCCACGCAGACTTGGCAGGACTCGCATGACCCCTCGCACTTTATGCATGTCTGACACTCATAGCAGTTCTGGCATTCATAACAGCTGATACAGGACACCTCAACACCCCCAATTTACTGTCGTAACTCCTCCCTTATTAACAGTATGGGTTCAGTAGTAGCCTACAATGCATGATTGATAGCAAGTCATGCATGTGTTGCAAGTCTCACATGAGACGCAACTCTCACAGGAATAACATATAGCACATACATCACAATAACCTTGACAGGTAGCACATACCTGACAAGCATTGCAGGACTGGCAAGTTTGACAATAGAAACACGCCACATTGCATAACTGGCAGGTGTTGCAATTTTCGCAGGATACGCATGACTGGCATGTTTCACACGAGCCATAACATGAATAACATGATTGGCATGTATTGCATGCTTGGCATGAGTAGCATCGGTAACATGAGGCATTGCACCTTTGACAGCTATAACATGATTGGCATCCTACACATGATTGGCATGATTCACATGATCCGTAGCAGGCGTAGCATTGGTCGCATGTGTAGCAGTACTCGCATGACTCACATTCGACGTCCCTCAGGTCAGGGGTCTTGACGGCCCTCCTCCTAACGTTCAACGACATTTACTTCACCACCCATCATAGTCGTAGCATAATTGACATGAATCGCAGACTTGACATTGAGCGCACACCTCACATGTGAAGCAAAGGTAACATCCAATATCACATGATTGACATGTATTGCAGTTCTGGCAGGATACACATGATTGACAATTCATGCATGAGCCATAGCAGGTTGCCTCACATATCTGACATGAGTAACAGGATTGACATGAATTGCACGAGTAGCATGAAGTGTTGCACTTCTGGCAGGTGTTGCAGTTTTGGCACGTCCCATAACATTTTTGGCAGGAGTAGCAGGTTGCACAGCTGTACCTGACCTGACATGTGTTGCAGCTCTGACAGCCGTAGCAGTAGTAGCATGAGGTGTTGCACTTTTGACATGCGTCGCATGACTGGCAGGAGTAGCATACCTGACATTCATAGCAAGTCCTAACGTCTATGCTCATTGTGCGTATACCTCCAACAGCTCCGTGTAGGTGTTGTAGCTTCCATCGTTCACCAGCTTAACACGTAAAGTATGTACTCCCTCACCTAAATCGCTTATGTCTATCTCACCTGAGACAACTGACTCGCTAGTGTTGGTAGTTGATAGGGATAGCCTTGGTGATGTTTCATCGTTAATGTAGATTTTGAGCGTGCCAGTCCCGCCGTCAACCCATAGGGAAGCTACAACCGTCAGCTTCTTCCAGTTGGTGTAGCTTGAGGTCTTGGAGAACCTGAAGTGTTTGACCTCGGTTTCGGTTGTGCCGGAGACGGACTTTTGGGTGTCGTCGAAGACTAATGGGACGACTACCCTGCCTACGGGCAACCAATCCGTGCCGTTGAAGACTTTGAGGGCTTTGTCTGCTGTGTCGTAGATAACGTCGCCCTCAAACGGGCTAGCTGGAGGGGAAGTCGGAACGAAGCGGTGTACATATCCGAAGATGCGCCGCCAAGCGTAGCTTGAAGAGCCTATGTCATAGGCATTATCAGAGAAAGGCAAGAAACTCCTAGAATAATTTACTAGTTCATCACCCCTTAACGATAGTAAAGACACGTTTGAACCAGTCCACTTGCTCTTAAATTCATATTTTAGTATCTCTGAGTTATATCCGAACCAAACTGTGATGTCCGTAGCGTCTGCTGGCTTAGTGTAATTTGGGAAAATATGGAAGTGTGTGTTTGGTGCTGCCACCGCTCTTATAAGAAACTGAACTCTATTACCAGCTTGGTCATAAGTATAGTAACTATTTCCATATAAAATACCTCTTATGTATGCATGTCTCCATTCATAGCTGTCACTCCCCAAATCTCTAGTATTATCTGTATCTGGAAGTAAGGATTGAGCAATTGAAGTTACGTTCTGTAATACCCTTCCGGAAGTTATAACTTCGGTTCCGCCTATTCTTAGGCTTCCGAGGTTGCCGTAGCCTGCAAGCTCAAGGTTCCGCCATCTGTAGCTTGACGTGCCGAGGTCGTAGGTGTTGTCGCTTGCAGGCTCTATGTTGAAGTCGGCTGGGAAGAGGGCGTCTGCTCCTCCTGGCTTGTGCCTGCCCTTGTGTGCGTATATCAGGTCTGACATTTGGGTTATCGCTTCCTTCAGCTTCTTGAGCCACTTGATCACGTCTAGCATTATATCTCGCCCCTCCCCTTCCTAGCCATGTATCTGATCAAGTAGACGATGTACGGGTCGTCTAACAGTTGCTCCAACCTGTAGCCCATCCTATCTAATGTATCTAGCACGGCTATCAGCCTGTCAAGGGGCTTCTCGGGATCTAGGTACGGGTAAACCCATCCCATGTAGTCGTACAGGGATATGGTGTCGAACAGGGACAGGAACTTTGCGAGACCCCTAGTCATCGAGTCCGACAGCGATATCGAGTCCGACAGTAACTTATAGACCCCTTTAGTCATTGAATCGGAGGTAGACAGCGAATCGAAGAGGAGCTTATCAATGACCTTCGAAACCACCTCAGATAGGGATACGGCGTCCGACAGTGGCTTAGTCACGCTTTTCGAAACAACATCTGAGAGGCTGATCGAATCGAAAAGCGAGAGAGCTGTAATGGACTCCTCGCTACCCCAAGCACCGTGACTAGGCTCTGGATCGATGTATTTCCTAATTATCACGTAGTCCTGAATCCAATGGTTATTGTTCAACCCACCAGTACCTGCTCCAAAACCAAGCTTCTTGTATGTCTTATCTAAAGTTAACGAAATGGAGAAGTGCTGTGAGCCATCAACTACTAGCTTGACGCCATTGTAAACGTATATTTCAATGGTATGAGTGGCATTATCTTCATTCGCTATGTTGGTATCCTTTCTTACATGGTGAGTCTCAGGGTTAATGGTTGTAAGAGTATCGACAAGAGCATTGTGGTTTGCTGTTGGGTCGAAGGGATTCTGGTAGTTGTCAAACTCTACTGCATATCCTTTGGATTGATGGTTTGCAGATCCATCATAGGCGGCTAATCCTAGACTTCCTCCTCGTGAGCATCTACCATAGGTCTGATATGGTGTTGCATCTTTATAGAAACCTATAGCCCAACCATCAGCTCCATCTCCTCCACCACCACCTCCTCTAGTTTTGATTGCAAATCCTGGCTCTGGACAGTCGAGTAATGATCCGTTTTTCTTGAGGAATGCGAAGCAACCTTTATTGTCAACCGCCTTAGTCAAGTAAACCCTCCTATTAGCCGAGTCATAAACAAACTCATTGGCAACATCATTAACAGATCTATACACCTCCCACTTACCATTTGTATTTGGGTCACTTGTGAAGTCCTCGTAGAACTCAAAGGTAGCATCTGGGTCGCTTGTCGTCGTCGCATCGCTCTTACCATAATAGATGTAGATTGTTGCTTTCTCAGTCTCAACCTCAACGGAGGGCTCAGGGTCAACATATTTGCGAACGAAAACCCAATCCCACTTACTGTAGCCACCCCATCCACCACTATATGCACCCTGCCATATAACGACATATTTGTCATCGCTAAGGTATGTCGTGTCAGTTCCATAGATGTTGAACCACTCAGTTTCATCAGTAAGTATTCCTAAACCTTTGATGCCTCCATCATCCAAATATCTCAATACATACTTTAACTCGTATTTAATTGGACTTTTGTATCCTGAATCCATGATTTTAGTTGTGCTTCCCACGTCTCTCCTTCTTAACAGATATTCATTTTCAGTATCTGTTCGATGTTGTGCACAGAGCCAGTAACCTATGTTGTCTGCTTCAGGTCCATGCCATGTGTTTGTGATTATGTTTTCGGTTTTAACTAGCCCTAAGTCATAATATGTGTCTGTCTCAGCTATTATCTTAGCCTGTATTTCTATGTTGTTAGTGAGTTTCAACAGGCTTCTCAGTGCGACTGCATTATTAGCATTAAGTACAGGTTTTAAGTAAATACATGAATCCACGAATTCGTATGTACCGCCGCTGTCGTATTCAACCCATTTGTCAGTATCTAAATAACCCAAATCAAAATCATCAAAAAACAGAAATGTGGCTTCTCCATTGCTTGCATCTGTCACGGCTGTTAGTTCTTCATCGTAGTAGATGTATATGGTTTTTGTTGAGTTTGCTGAGAGGTTCGGGATTTTAACCCAGTATATTGTTTTTTCTGTGTTGAAGTCTGTCTCTCTCCAGAAGCTCAGTAGGTTGCCTTCAGAATCCGTAAATCTAACTTCGTTCCCATTCGACGTTGCGTATCCGTTATCGACTAGCCATTTGGTGTTGATTACGACTTGCACTTGATAGTCTGTTAGGTTTTGACCAGCTTTTTCTGTTACTGTTATCTTTGTTCTTCTGTGGTAAGTATTTCCGTCTACCGTCCATTCTCCAGTTTCGACTTTAGGATGTGGTTGTGGTATGCTTGGCACTTTCACCCAGAAAACCGCATAGTCCCCATCGACTTTTTCTTCCATCCAGTATGATAGTTCGGTAACACCATCGCTATCGGTAAACCTTATGTCACCGAAATCCGACCTGCACTTCTCCGTTGTTTCTGGCTTAGCCTCTGGCTCGGGGTCAACATATTTGCGAACCAAGACGAGGTCGAAGTAGCTATCTGTCTTTACTGGGTTAGTCCAGTAGTCGACAATGACATATAGACGGAGGTAGTAGGCTTTTTGCGGTAGCGCTGAAGGCGTCCAACTGTGAGAATACGTCCCGCTGAGCGAGAAGTTTACACTAGATCTAGTGACTATGATGACCCATTGGGCTGTGCCCGAAGTTTTATCCGACACATTAGAGTATGTAGTCGAATAAGAGCCATTAGTCCATGAATATCGTCGTATGACGACATAGTAATCACCGTACAGGTTGACTGCCAAACCACGACCATCACTAACACTTGTTCCAAACGGTGCATCCATCACCCTTACGCCAACAACGTCGCCTCCACCTCTTACGTAATCTAGGTTTGCCCACCTGCTCTTAACTTCAATTCTATAACCTGGATGGTTTACTAGATCTATGATTGGTTCCTTTGTCGAGAAAGCGTAACCTGATGGGTCATCTGGGCTGTATGCATATACGTGTAGCTCGCTGTTGACGACTTCATAGTAATGCGACCCAGCAGTCCATTCATGCACGTCCCACTTGTTCGTGTCAAGCGACGATCCATCAAAGTCGTCGAAGAAGTCAAAAGTGCTGTCTGGATCGCTTGCATCTGTTACCCCCGTCAGATCTGGGTCGAAGTACATGTAGATGTCAACTGTCGAGTTTGCAGGTATTGAAGGCACTTTGACCCAGTAGATCGTTTCTTCTTGGTTGAAGTCGTTTTCACGCCAGAAGCTCAGGAGGCTTCCTTGATCATCGGTGAACCTGACCTCGTTTCCGCTTGAAGTTGCATATCCCTTGCTGACGAGCCAAGCCGTGTTTATCGTGACCTTGACTTGGTAATCAGTTAGGTCTTGACCTGACTTATCCGTCACCTTTACCTTAAGCCTGTACTTGTAGGAGTTCCCATCTACAGTCCAACTTCCAGACTCGACGTTATAAGACCCAGATCCCAAATAAACGTCTTCACCGGAATCTGTGCCCTCTCCATAATGCACTCTAACCCTTATCTGGTAGTCGGTTACGGCTCCAGCTGTGGAGCCTATGATTTCGTGGCTTTTGCGGTACTTCCATCCCGTCAGCCAACCCATCAGCTCACCTGCACCTTCCAGCTTATCGTTAGCGAGTCTCCGCTCTGCACGTTTATTGCTGAGAATGTATGCCTCGCCAACATGTTTCCTCCGCTCGAAGCGTCGAATATGCCGGCTTCGGTTATGGAGTAACTGGCTGTGAAGTTGAACGTCGCATCAAAAGTAGCCGTGTCGTTGGTCACGCTGGTAGTCGTCCTGCCGACGGTTGCCTCAGCCCTATCAACCTCGCTTTCCAGAGCCGTATCGCCTGCTGATGGTGACGTGGTGCCGGTGCCTATTGCGATGTACTTGAACGGGGTTGTGACCACACCGTTTATCAGCCCTGCTACCTGCGCCTTGCCAACATTGACTATGAGGTTCTCGACCTTCCTGTACTCCTTGAGCCTCCCATACCTGTCGTAAACCCTTATCTCAAGCTCTCCCTTGAGCTTCAGTTTGTCGTCTACCCGACCAAGCCTGGCAGACAGCGCTTTGAGTATCTCCTCGTCAGATGCATCATCGCTCAGGCCGAGCCTCCTAGCCAGCTCACGCCTCAAGTCCATACTCTCACCCAGCCTCATACTTTCCGAACACGTAGTCTAGGGTTATCGGATTGGAGGTATTCAGGTTCACTATGTCTACTTTCAGACTCACCATGAACGGTATGTCGCTAAGGTGGTAGACGTACTTCCCGTCCTCACGCTGGAAGGCCGATACGACGACCACCTCATCCGTTATGCTAGCCGCTTCATCGTAGCTCTTGTCCCATATCTTGACGCCATCCACCGTGACGGTCAACTTGAACTGGTTTGACGAGGAGATCACGGTTACCTCGTGGAGCCTCCCCCTGCCGGAGTAGTTTATCAACGTATACGTGGCGCCTGCACCGAGACTGTAGTTGACCTGTTCTACTACTTTGGCTACGGCTGAGATTATGGCTGACACGGCGTCGACGACCGTTACACGTAGCTTATCATCATCAAAAGTTAGTTTTGACATCTTCTTAAGTGCATTAACGATTAGCGTTGGATCGATGAAGTCAAAAATCAAACTCGTTCACCTAATGTTGCCTTACCCCGTCAGCGACCTCCTTTATGAAGTCGTCGAGCTCCTCTAGTTCGCTTTCGCTGAGCTCCCTCGTGAACCTGAATCTGACTAATCCTGGGTGAACCTCCACGTATGCATCTGATCCAATTAGCTGTTTGGCTTTGTCCCTGTAGTAGTTGGCGTCTCTACCGATGTCTTTGACCCTATACGTGACCACATGCATGACCATCACCAGTACCCCTCGATCTTGAGGATAGAGCTACCAGATGCAACCACGTAGCTTATCGAGCTTATCTCGAAGAACACTATGACCTTGCTTGACCTTGCTGGTATGGTCTTAGTTGTGGTTCCACCGTTCAGCTTTATCGTGATGTCTACGTCGCCCTTGTTGGTCAAGACCACTGCTCTCAGTGGTGGGCTGAAGGAGCTTGATTGTTCAGTTGTCGTTACGGATACCTCCTGCTCGGTGTATGCGTCGCCCCCGCTGAACACCTTAGTTAGGTCTGGTGCGACGCCCAGCAGGTATGACGATGCGCCTCCTATTGTTCCGGCTATCACTGACGCCACGTTCGTGCCGTCACCAAGCTTTATCTTTCCTATCCAGTTGTCGCCAGCCGGCAACGGGTCTTGAAGTTTTATTAACATCCTATCACTGTTGACGCTCTCCAATGCACCCTTCAACGCCTCCAAATCATCGTAGAGGTCGTCGGTCTTCTTGGTGCTATTCGTGAACCAGCTCGGGAAGTTAGTGATCGATATAGACCCGCCTATGCTGTCCAGCTTGTTGTATATGTCCGTCAGGCTCTTGTTCCCTGTGCCGATTATTGCGTCCCTCAGGTCTGTAAGAGATATGTTTAGGTTCGTCAGCTTGTCGAGCTGGTTCTTCAGGTACGAGGGTTCTAGGAAGTCGAATATGCTCATCTAGTCTCGCCCTCCTTAGATAGGGATTCAAACCCCTTCCTTATCAATATCCTTATTGCCTCGTTCCTGCCGACGCCCAACCTCCTAGCCACCTCCAAGATGACCATCAAGTCTCGGTTGCTCATCTCCAACGGGATCACGACCACATCGTCAAGCAATCTTCAACCCCTCCACAATTAGGGTGCCCGACCCGTAGCCCTCAAGGACTTTTGCATAGATTTTACTTGTCGCCCTTGCTATCAGCTTTTGTTGATGCGGTATCAAGTTGAAGTACTCGTCGCCACTTATTTCCCTGTCCAAATTAATCATGACTGGCGAGTCGATTGCCGTGACCTTAACAACGTGCACCGTACCGCCAAGGTCTAGCTCCTTCATCGTCTCGTCAACCGAAAAGCGCTTGACCACGTGATCGCTAAAGAATGGTGCATATCCACCGGTGCAACTAATCGTATCTAGCTTAAACCTGATCTTCCTGAGCTCGGCCAACACCTCTGTCATGCTCACATTCATTCACCTCCATACGGACCTCAGTATAATACAGTAGTGGTTCGCCGCAAAAAAGTTAGCTGGGGTACGTACTATTGGCTAGCCGTGTTTTTATAAACTACTACCTCACTCCTCGTACCAGACTATCCTTATGCTTATATCGGAATCAGATGCGCTCTTGTTCGTAACCCTCACAAGCAAGTTCTTACCATTAGGCATTATGACGTTTTCGCCGACCTCGACCGCTGCTCCTATCGCTCTTACACCCGAGCCTCCCGGGCAGACAATGTTCAATGCAAGCGTCCCAGTAGTGTACGTGCCTCCATGCTCCGCATTGACAACACTCTCGTTCGTCGATCCCATGTTCAAGTTCATCGGCGTAAGAGCTGTGCCGCTTGCCGACACTGAGTTGTCCCTGTATATGTCTACCCACGCCTGACCCATCGATACGACCTCAACCAACATGATGTATACAGTTTTATCTGACTCCGACGGGTTCTCGAAGTACAGGTCTACATGTGAGTTGGACGCGACTTCCTCGAACCTGTGCGATATCGAGAACGCTGATCCCTCCGATATCTTCTTTGATAGCTTCCTCTCGACTATCAATGTACCGTCGGTAAGCCTAGACGACACGTTGTCCGCGTTTACTACTACCATCAGGTTGTTTGATCCATCGAACTGAAGCTTGTCGGTCTTGGACTTTATGCCGCTTAGTGTAGACTCCGACGCCCTAGTTGACAAGAGGACGTCTAGATTTGGCGGGTTGGCCACTGCCTTGGCATTGACGTTCAGGTTCCCGCTCCCGTCGAAGCTCAGGTCTGACGCCTTCAGGATGCCCGAATCGTCGCCCTTTATCTGTACGTTCAGGCTGTTGCCGGTTCTGTACACCTTGCCGTATGCGCCCGTGCCGTCGTCCAAGAT
>QMWT01000016.1 GCA_003661775.1 Thermoprotei archaeon | reverse complement strand
GCTTCAGAGAGGGGCTAGCACCTACGGAAATGTTCTTCCACGCTGCTGGAGGACGTGAGGGTCTAGTAGACACTGCCGTCAGAACTTCGCAGAGCGGTTACATGCAGAGAAGACTGATAAATGCATTGCTCGACCTGTACGTGGAGTACGATGGTACAGTGCGCGCAGCGGACGGTTCGATAGTACAATTCGTCTATGGTGAGGACGGTGTTGACCCTATGAAATCGTCACACGGAAAGGCTGTGAATGTGCAGAGAGCTATTGAAAGAGTTGTGGGGTGGAGGTTATGAGTGGAGAGCCCAAGTTCTTATCGTCGGAGGAAATCACCAAATTTGTGGAAGAGAGACTCGGAGGAAGTTTACCACCACGCCTAGTGCAGGAGGTAAAAGAAACAGTAGCGAAATACGAGCTCACGAAAGAAGAGCTAGAGAAAGTGTTGAAACTTGTTGAAGAAGAATATTTTGAAAACAAGGTCGATCCCGGGGAAGCTGTTGGAGCTGTGGCCGCTCAGAGTATAGGAGAGCCGAGCACTCAGATGACCTTAAGAACATTCCACTATGCAGGAGTTAGAGAGCTTAACGTAACGCTAGGTTTACCAAGGCTTATCGAACTTGTAGACGCGAAGAAGACTCCTTCCACACCACTGATGTTTGTGTATCTAACTGACGAGTTTAAGAAATCCCGTGAAAAAGCCATAGAGGTGGCAAGAAGAATAGAAATGACACTCATCGAGAATGTTGCTAGGGCTATCGATGTGGATCTTTTGAGCAACTCCATAATAGTGGAGCTAGATGAGGTGATGCTTAAGGATAAAGGTGTGACAGTTGAGATGGTTAAGAAGACTCTAGAGAAGCTGAGAAGTAAGAAGGCTAGAGTTGAAGTAAGTCCTGAGAATCCTAACAAGATTATAATCACGTTCGAGGAGCCTCTAGATATAGCTAAGTTGGAAAAGCTACGAGAAAGGATACTAAAAATGAAGATAAAGGGTATCAAGGGTATTAAGCGTGTAATCATACAGCATAGAGGTGACGAATATGTTCTAATATGTGACGGTAGCAACTTGGCCGCGGTCTTCAAGATACCCGGCGTCGACTATCGTAGAACAAGGAGCAACAATATCAAGGAGACAGAGGAGGTCTTAGGCATAGAGGCTGCTCGTTCGTTACTCATAGAAGAGATAATGGATGTACTCGAGGAGCAGGGTCTCGATGTTGACATAAGACACGTTATGCTGGTGGCGGATATTATGACACGTACAGGTACAGTAAAGCAGATAGGTAGACATGGTGTTAGCGGGGAAAAAGAAAGCGTTCTTGCAAAAGCAGCCTTTGAAATAACAATAAAGCAGTTGACGGATGCTGCCGTAAGAGGGGACGTCGATCCTCTTAAGGGTGTTGCAGAAAATGTTATAGTAGGAAAATACATACCCGTAGGAACGGCGAGAGTCAGATTAATTTATAATCCGCTTGAACAACTACCTGAGCATGTAGGAAATAATGAAGGGTAGCTAAGGGTAATGGCTATGAGTCTTCCACCACTTGACGTTGTAATAAAGACTATCTTAAGAACTGGCAAGGTTGTTATAGGTAGCAGAAGAACTCTGAAATTGGTCAAGTTAGGTAAGGTAAAAGCGGTTATAGCGGCATCAAATCTACCTCGTGAACTCAGAGAAGACCTGGAATACTATGCAAAACTATCTCAGGTGCCTGTGATAGTGTTTCCTGGAACCAATACAGAGCTAGGTGTTGCTTGCGGGAAACCCTTCTCGGTAGCTATGATGGGAATCTTAGATCCAGGACAAGTTCCGCTTGAAACACTCTTAGCTTACAGTCAGAAGAGGTGATATTATGCAACGTGAAAGTAAGGATGTAAGTGTGAAACTTACACTATCGGAACTCAGATACATGACGTTGTTCCAGGACCTCACGGGGGCTGTACCCAAGGATTGTATAGTGGATAATGAACGAAATACAATAATATTTGTTGTAGGGCCAGGTGAAGCAGGTATAGCTATTGGCAGAAGAGGTGTTAACGTTAAGCATCTCAGTAGATTGCTGGGAAAGAATATCGAGGTTGTTGAATGGGCAGACACTCTTGAAGATTTTGTGAAAAATATATTCATGCCGGCACGCGTTCTGAAGGTAAGGCTTGTAACTACACCTAGTGGACGTAAAACCGTGTTTGTTACGGTCGATCCGAAGGACAAAGGTCTAGCGATAGGAAGGAATGGAAGGAATGTAGCCAAGGCAAGACTATTATTGAAACGCTATCATGGTATAGACAATGTTGTCATAGTATAAGATTTTAAGGGGAGAGTTATTTTGTAAACTTAGCCCAAGAGGTGTAGAGAATGCCCGGCAAGAAGGCGCCGAATGGTCTATATGCCGCGAGGAAGCTTAGAAGGAAGAGGCTCAAGTTTAGGTGGAGCCAACGCGAATTCAGAGTTAGAATGCTCAGATTAAAAGAGAAGTATGATCCGCTGGAAGGAGCACCGATGGCTAGAGGTATAGTCCTCGAGAAAGTAGGTGTAGAGGCAAGGCAGCCTAATGCTGCTGTTAGAAAGTGTGTCCGTGTACAGTTAGTCAAGAATGGTAAGGTAGTGACAGCATTCGTGCCTTACGACGGCGGTCTAAACTATATAGATGAACATGATGAGGTCATCATAGTGGGTATAGGAGGTTCGAGAGGCAGATCCATGGGAGACCTGCCCGGTGTGCGTTACAAGGTCATAACGGTAAACGGCGTATCGTTGATAGAGCTAATCAAAGGTAAGAAACAGAAACCTATAAGGTGAGTGCTCGTGGAATCCACTGTAATCGCTGGGCTTGAAAGTGTGGTAACGCTGGATGAGATAAAACTATTCGGTAAGTGGAACTACAAAGGAGTAATAGTACGCGATCCCAGTCTGAAGAAGTACATATCCCTTAAGCCAGTATTTCTCCCTCATACCGGAGGAAGGCATGAGCGGAGACGCTTTGGTAAGGCAGAGGTTCCAATAGTTGAACGTCTAATGAATAGGTTAATGAGGAAGTCGAAGAATACTGGGAAAAAGCATTTAGCATACAATATCGTCAAGAATGCCTTTGAGCTCATATACCTAAGAACAAGGTTGAACCCTCTGCAGGTTCTGGTCAGGGCTATCGAGAACGCAGCTCCTCGAGAAGAGACAACGCGCATAATGTACGGAGGTATAGTGTACCATGTAGCAGTAGATGTATCGCCTATGAGGAGAGTTGACCTGGCGATTAGGCACTTAACTGAAGGAGCGTATAATTGTTCGTTCAGATCCATTAAGCCTATTGAAGAATGTCTTGCTGACGAAATCATAGCAGCTGCGAATAATGAGCCTAGGAGCTATGCGATATCGCGTAAGGAGGAGATAGAGCGTATAGCCTTAAGCTCAAGGTGATGAGCAAGACGTTGTTTCTTTGAATGTCCTTTCCTGCACTCTATGCAGATTTTCTATAATGCTTATAAGTTCAGGCCCACATTACCAAAAACGACGTAGAAGAGCTGGTGAAGGGTCATGAGTGAAAAGCCACACCTTAATGTGGTCATTATAGGCCACGTGGACCATGGTAAGAGCACGCTGGTAGGACACCTACTGTTTAAGCTCAAGGCGGTGGATGAAAAGCTCTGGAAGGAAGCATTTGAGTACGCAACTAAGACAGGAAAGGAGAGCGAAAAGTTCGCATGGTTACTTGACAGGCTTAAGGAGGAGAGGGAGAGAGGGCTAACGATTTCGTTAGCATACAGAAAGTTTGAGACGAAGAAGTACTACTACACGATTATAGATGCTCCGGGACACAGAGACTTCGTTAAGAACATGATAACGGGTGCTAGTCAGGCAGATGTAGCGGTGCTCGTAGTCTCAGCGAAGAAAGGCGAGTTCGAAGCCGGAATGAGCCCTGAAGGACAAACAAGAGAGCATATACTGCTGGCCAAGACGACGGGTATAGACCAGATGATAGTTGCTGTATCCAAGATGGACATCACGGAACCTCCCTACTCCGAGAAGAGATTCCGCGAAATACTAGCAACACTATCCAAGTTCATGAAGGCCGTAGGGTACAAACTTGACAATGTATGGGTAGTGCCAGTCTCTGGCTGGACCGGCGACAACCTAGTTGAGCCCAGCCCCAACATGCCCTGGTGGAATGAGAAGATTATGGCCGAGATCAAGAAGACCTACGGATTCAACTGTGCGAGGACGCTATTAGAAGCTCTGGACAGCGTAAAAGAACCTCCGAAGCCTATAGACAAGCCTCTCAGGATACCAATATCGGAGGTGTTCTCGATATCGGGTGTTGGAACGGTACCTGTGGGTAGAGTAGAGTCCGGAGTCTTGAAGGTAGGCGATAGTGTGGTCTTCATGCCTCCGGGTGTAGCTGGCGAAGTTAGGAGCATAGAGATGCACCATACAAGAATAGAAAAGGCTGTTCCCGGAGACAATATAGGGTTCAACGTTAGAGGTGTATCTAGAGACCAGATCAGACGGGGCGACGTAGCGGGACATCTAGATAATCCGCCAACAGTAGCTGAGGAATTCACTGCAAGAGTTATGATAGTGTGGCATCCATCAGCTATTGCTCCCGGATACACGCCGGTGATACACGCTCATACAGCTAGTATAGCATGCAGAATCACGGAGATACAGGCAAAACTAGACCCGCGTACTGGCAAGGTAGCAGAGAAAAGCCCATCATTCCTGAAGCCCGGAGACATAGCCATCGTAAAGTTTAAGCCTACGAAGCCTATGGTTATTGAGAAGTATAGCGAGTTCCCAAGACTCGGAAGATTTGCAATGAGAGATATGGGCAAGACCGTAGGCATAGGGATAGTAGTGGATGTGAAGCCTGCTAAAGTAGAGATCAGGAGGAAGTGAACCGTAAAACAAAACTACCAATATTAGCTCAGCAGTAATCTAGTAGTAGAGGATGTGGAGTATGTCGGCGATAGTGAGGATCAGACTATGGAGCACGGACGCTAACAACCTTAACTACGTAGTTTCGCAGATCGTAGATATAGCTAAAAGAGCTGGAGTCAGAGTCAGGGGCCCTATACCGCTACCTACCAAAAGGTTAGTAGTCCCCACATTGAGACCAACACACGGTGAAGGATCTAAAGTATGGGATAAATGGGAAATGAGGATACATAAAAGGCTCATAGACGTAGAAGCCGATGAGAGAGTCATGAAGCAGATCATGAGAGTCAGAGTACCTGAAAACGTCTACATAGAGATAGAGCTCAAGAGAAGAAGGTAAAACACGTTTAAACCTTATTGAAAACTACTTTTCTTTTTGGGTCAGGTCTGCACTGCGCCGGGGTGCCCGAGCGGACTAAGGGGCCGGCCTGGAGAGAAGCCCAAGACAGCCGGTGGGGGATGTCCCCCGCGCGGGTTCGAATCCCGCCCCCGGCGCCACTAACTACTTAACAACAGTTTGTTTATGTAATATGTTTTTACACAAACCTACACTAATTCTAATTGTTATTCTGAGGCAAAGATATCTTAGTTCTAGACCTTAGTTTTCGGAGGGTAGCACATATGGTTGGGAAGTTAAGACCAGAGATGTTGGCTAAGTACGTTCTGAGCAGAGTAGGCAGGAGAGATCCTTCGGTGATCGTGGGCCCCTTAATAGGTGAAGATGCTGCAGTGATAGATATTGGTGACGATCGTGTACTTGTCGCGCACGCGGATCCTATCACCGGTGCTGTTGAACTTCTTGGTTGGTTAGCCGTACACATAGCAAGTAATGATATAGCTGTCACAGGTGCTAGGCCACGGTGGCTACTTTCGGTGCTATACCTGCCCGAAAACGCCGATGAGAAACTCATAGACTCTATAACCAAGCAAATCGAGGAAGCTGCCCGTGAAGTAGGAGCTATGGTTGTAGGTGGACATAGTGAATTCACCCCGGGGCTTGACAGGCCTATGATCGCAATGACTGCAATAGGCCTCGTGTCGAAGAACAAGTATGTTAGGACTGGGGGTGCGCGAGAAGGAGATGTGGTGATCATGACAAAGAGTGCGGGGGTAGAAGGCACGGCCATACTCTCCACGGACTTTTCGGAAGAGTTATTGAGAAGAGGAGTTCCTGCTGAGGTGATCAGACAGGGACGCGAGTTCATAAAGATGGTGAGTGTGGTGAAGGAGGCCTTATTGTTAGCGGAAGAGGGGTTGGTGACATCGATGCATGACCCTACGGAAGGTGGAATCCTTGGAGGGCTTTCAGAGATCGCGTATGCTTCTAAGAAAACTATCGATGTGTGGGAGGAGAGGATCCCAGTAGCATACGAAACACGTGTTATGTGTAACGCTCTGAAGCTAGACCCACTTAGACTAATAAGCTCCGGGACGCTCATAGCCACGGTTTCACGCGACAAGAGCGAGGATGCTATCAAGCTCCTCACGAGCCACGGAGCAACTGTTAGTGTAATCGGTGAAGTGAGAGGATATGAAGGAGAGCTTGTTAGATTGCATAGAAAAGACGGCAGTGTGTTCAAGCTGAACGATGTCTATGTGGAGGATGAACTCTTGAGACTTTGGAAAGAGAGCAGATGAACATCTAAAAATATCTGGAGTTCCTTACGGGTTTTCAGTGAAGTGCTTAAAAGATTGTTAGAAGGAACGAAAGGCACCTACTAAGCTATTTTCCAGATGTTGGACATGCTTCATAAAGAATTATTGAAGTACCACGCTGTTCACAACGAAGTTCTTTGAGACTACATAGAAACTGTGTGTTGTGGAAGGATTTTTGGAAAACATTTTGAAATATTAAAAAGTTTGAAAGGTGTTTTCCTGAGCAGCAACATTTTTAGCCCAAGGGCTTCAGTGCGAATATCAATATCGCTGCAACGTAGAGCGACATTCCAATAAGCTCACTGACACTAAGCGATTCACGGAGTAGTAACCATGATAGCGTCGCTACCAAGACCGCGTTTGAAAGCGCGATCGCCGTGGCAGGCCCAGCTTTTCCATATGTAACAGCGCTCTTCAGGAAATACATGCCGAGAGCCAATGTAAAACCAGCCACTACAGTTACGATGAAGTATATAGGGTTCATCTTACCTATTCTCGGATTTATTAAGGGGTTGAACATGCCTTTGATGATCATTGTAAGTGTTGCTAGAGCTCCTACAAGTCCGGTGGCGAGCCATAGAACAACTGTGCCTTCGACAGATGGAACACCTTTTACCGAAGCAAACTTTAAGAGGAAATTCGTTATGCCGAACATTACGAAGGCTCCGAGGGCGTAAAGTATCCACGCACTGCTCTGCTCAGCCATCTGCACCACCTATGTTCGATAACAGATATTGCGGAATTAAGTCTCAGCACGCTAAGGATTACTAAGGCTATATAGAAGTTTTTAAGCTGGTTGGGTTCACTATGATGTTAGGCTCTAGCCAACCTAGGTGAGAACCTTTGAGCAGAGCACAAACCGAATTTAGACACATAGTCAGGATAGCAGCAACGGATATACCCGGAGACCTTCCGCTAGCAGAGGGACTTGCCAAGATCAAGGGCGTAGGCTATAATTTTGCTGTGGCAGTATGCAGAATGCTTGGTTTAGACCCTAGGATGAAATTGGGATTTCTAACAGATGCAGAAGTTACCAAGATTGAAGATGCCATCAAAAACCCTGCTAAGTACAAGATTCCTAGTTGGATGTTCAATAGAAGAAAAGATTATGAAACTGGGCTGGACATGCACTTAGTAGGCGCTGATCTCATATACTATGCTAGGCAGGATATCGAAAGAGAAAAGAGGATAAAGAGCTGGAGAGGTATAAGACACGCCTTGGGATACAAGGTAAGAGGTCAGAGAACGCATACCACGGGTCGTATTGGTCCGACTGTTGGTGTAGCTCGCAGGAGGTGAGAATGACGTGGGCGATCCTAAGAAACCTCGTAAAAAGTGGGAGAGTCCTGGGCATCCTTGGATTAAAGAGAGACTCATCCAAGAAATGGAGCTTGTAGGAACGTACGGACTACGTAATAAACGTGAACTGTGGATTGTACAGACAATGCTTCGAAGAATAAGGGCTCGTGCTAGAGCGCTACTAGCACTTCCTCCTGAGATCCGTGAACGTGAAGAGAGGACTCTCATCAGGAAGCTCTACTCGATGGGTATACTTCCCTCAGAGAACGCCACCATAAGTGATGTGCTGAGTCTCTCTGTCGAGGCGATACTGGAGAGAAGGTTGCAAACGATAGTGTGGCGTAAGGGTCTTGCGAAGACCATACATCAGGCTAGGCAGCTCATAGTGCATGGACACATAGCGATTAAAGGAAGGCGGGTCACCTCTCCTGGATACTTAGTCTCGCGTGAGGAAGAACCCTATGTAGACTTCTATCCAGGCTCGCCTTTTGTCAAGGCGAGTGCCGAAGGTACGAAAGCGTGAGGTGAGCTTCTATGGCGTTCGCGGCTCGTGAGCTCAAGTGGGGTGTCGCTCATATCTATGCTTCGTTCAACAACACCATAGTTCACATAACAGATCTCACAGGTGCCGAGACCGTAGCCCGTGGCTCAGGAGGGATGGTTGTTAGAGCTGATAGGGAGAAGCCAAGCCCCTATGCTGCTATGATGGTAGCTTACAGAGTTGCTCAGGAGGCTATGGAGAAAGGTATAACGGCGTTGCACATTAAAGTCAGAGCCCCTGGAGGTCATGGTCCCAAGACTCCGGGTCCTGGTGCCCAAGCAGCGATCAGAGCATTAGCGAGAGCAGGGTTTATCATTGGTAGAATAGAAGATGTGACGCCTATACCTCATGATACCACCAGGAGGCCAGGAGGTAGACGCGGAAGAAGGGTGTAAAGATCTTTGAGTACTAGGGGGGAAGACATAGAGGTAAGGGTCTTAGAAAGCACAGATAATTCTGTAACAATACTTTTCAGAAATGTCCCTCTAGCACTGCTAAATGTTATTAGGCGTTATGCGCTTGCGAAAGTTCCGTGTATGGCCATAGACGAGGTAATGGTGATAACTAATACCACGGCGCTCTTCGATGAGGTTATAGCTCATAGATTAGGGCTTGTACCTCTGTACTCCGAAAAGGCACTGAAGAAGTATCGGGATCCCGAAACCTGTGCCTGGTGTGGTCACGCTGAGAAGAGCGAGGAGCCTCAAAGACCACCACCGGAGGTGTGCAAGGAATGTTTTGTTCATATGTACCTTGAGGCGTCAGCTAATGAGGAGAACATCGTAGTCTACTCCGGCGATATAAAGTCTGAAGATCCTGATGTATACCCAGTATACAAGAACATTCCTTTGGTAATACTTGCACCGGGCCAGAGGCTTATTCTAGAAATGAGGGCAAGGCTTGGGAGAGGGCTTGAACATGCGAAGTGGAGTCCTGCAACAGTATCTGTAGTGAAACATGTTGCAGATATAAGTGTTTATGATGAGCGATGTACTGGATGTGGTGAATGTGTAAAAGTTTGTCCACGCTCGGTGCTCAGAATAGATAATGGTAAGGTTGTTGTCGAAAAACCTTCTGAATGTATAATATGTAGACAATGTGAGAATGCTTGCAAACAACGCGCTCTGAAGGTAAAGTATAAAGATAATGAATTTATATTGCACGTAGAATCTTCAGGGGCGTTGAAGGCTTCCACCATTGTTAGAGAAGCTCTAAACATACTTATAGGTGAGCTGGACAACTTTATCAAACAGGCTATGGAATGGGGAGGTACTAGCGGAGGAAAAGAGAAGCGTGAGGGAGCTTCGCTATGAGACGAACAGGTCCCACGAACTATGTGTTAAGGATAACAATAAGAAAGCTTAGGAAAGTAGCTCGGGAGCATAAAGCGCTTGTATGGAGATACGTTGCAGAGCTGTTGCAGAGGCCCGCTAGAAGAAGGGTTGTTGTCAACGTAAGTAAGATAAATAGATATTCTAAGGAGAACGAGATCGTGGTAGTGCCAGGAAAGGTTTTAGGTGCAGGAATTATAGACCATCCTGTGACCGTAGCGGCAATAGGGTTCTCGCGTAGTGCTGTTGAGAAGATCAGAAGTGCTGGTGGTAGGGTGATGCACATACTAGAACTGATCAGGGAGAATCCAAGAGGTAGCGGCGTCCGGGTGATAATATGAGCGAGGTGCTAACTTTTGAAGAGGTTCTAGAGAGAGCGGCTCAGAGTAGAGTAATCAACATAGATGCTGAGGGAGCAGTACTGGGAAGACTTGCAACATATGTAGCAAAGCTCTTGCTCATGGGCTACACAGTTAATGTAGTCAATGTCGAGAAGGCCGTGGTTACCGGAGACAAGAAGATGGTCATAGAGAGCTATAAGCTGTGGCTTGAAGTCAGGACACATAAGAACCCATATAGACACGCTCCCAGAAGGCCTCGGAACCCTATACATATATTCAAGAAAGCAGTTAAAGGAATGTTACCTAAAGAGAATTGGCGTGGCTTTAAAGCGTATAGAAGATTGAAAGCGTATGTAGGAGTTCCTGAGGAACTGAAAGGTAAGGAGTTCGTGAAAATCGAAGATACACTCACGGATAAGCTTAAGAGACTTGAAACAGTTACAATTGCCGAGATAGCCAAATCCATGGGCTGGAAGGGTGTTGGATTATGAGTGTTGAGAAGGAGCGGCCCACACAACGGGTCAGTGTTCGCGGAGCCTATCCAGCTGTAATAGGGCAGAGAAGAATTGTGATAAGTAGTGGTAAGAGGAAAACAGCCATAGCACGAGCGGTAATAAAAAGCGGTATAGGGCGTGTGCGAATAAATGGTGTTCCTATAGAGATCTGGCCCATAGAAATGGCGCGGATGAAGATGATGGAGCCGCTGCTCCTCCTTAATGAGAAGCTTAGAAACTCTATAGACATCGACATTAGAGTTGAAGGAGGAGGAGTGATGGCGCAAGCAGACGCTGTTAGGATGGCGATAGCTAGGGGTATTGTAGCGTACTTTAATTCGGAGGAGATAAAGGCGCTTTACAAAGAATATGACAGGACCATGTTGGCGGGTGATCCCAGGCAAACTGAACCTGAGAAATGGTTACGTTATAGCGCTAGAAGGTTTAGGCAAAAGTCTTACAGGTGACGAAAATGATCATACCCGTAAGATGCTTCACTTGTGGATACCCTATAGGGGCCAAATGGAATGAATTTTCAGAACGTGTCAAGAAGGGTGAAGACCCCAAGAAGGTGCTTGATGATCTTGGAATTAAGAGGTACTGTTGTAGGCGGATGCTCTTGTCGCATGTGGAGTTACTTCACGAAGTTATGAATTATGGTGTTAGGTGACATGAGTATGAGTAGTGCTGAGGTTGAAAAGACTGAAAATGGGCAAACTCAGCCATCAGCTAAAGAAGCCAAGGGTGCTGAGCTCTTAGTGCCGCTGGAGGCGTATCTCTCTGCAGGTGTGCACATAGGTACGCACACATGTACAAAGTACATGGAGAAGTTTGTATTTAAAGTAAGGCCAGATGGTCTGTACATAATAGATATAAGGCGTACTGATGAAAGACTCCGAATAGCAGCGAAGTTCTTGGCACGTTACGAACCTGAAAGTATCTTGGCGGTAGCAGCTCGCCAATATGGTCATAGACCGGTGCAGAGGTTTGCAGAGTTTGTCAAAGCTAGAGCAGTTGTAGGCAGGTTCATTCCGGGTACGTTAACGAATCCTAAACTTGAGTGGTTTGCAGAGCCTGAGGTCATAATCATAACAGATCCTAGAACTGATGACCAAGCTCTTACTGAGGCACTAGAAGTGGGAATACCGATCGTTGCTTTCGCCAGCACGGACAATAAGCTCAATGGTGTAGACCTCGTTATTCCGGGCAACAATAAGGGTAGGAGATCACTTGCGCTTCTCTACTGGATCCTTGCAAGGCAAGTTCTTCGTGAAAGAAGAGAGATTGGGCCTGACGAAGATCTACCTGTGGGATTTGATGAATTTGAAACGAAACTATAGACCCGAAATCGTTAAATTTCTTTTTCTAGGAATGATGAATAATGTTTAATGTTAATGGAGTTCGCGTTTATCACTATAGCTATCCCGTTGCACTACCTATCCTCGGAGTTGTTATAGATAATGTAAATATCCCAGTACTCATGGGCATTTCTGCAAATATGAGGGTTAATGTGGAAATAAATGCGACGACTGGCGGAAAAAAGTGTATTTGTTCGATGGAAGATCAGTTTTCAGAAGAGAGAACTACTCTATGGCTGAGAAATTTTGTTGTAAGACTTGAAGAATTACTAGGGTTATCTATACCTTTTTCAATAAGGTGTGTTGTCGATACTCCTATACGCATTCCTGCACTCTATGTGTACGTAGTGTGCAGCAACAGTATTATCAAGATGCTTAGTGGAATTAATGATATTGGGGCCGAGGAGCATCAGTATTTGCTGCAATCGGGCATCTTAGTAGATATCTCTCTAGGTCTCAATCCCAATCTGCTGGGAGGATACAGGTATGCTGCAGAGCTGAGCAAGTCCCTTGTATACCACTACGGAGAGGATGTGTATGTATTGGGCAATGTAGGTATAGAACTAGAGAACCCGAAGCGAATCGTTCGGCTGAGAAAACGTGTTAGCGAAATACCTCCTCGCCTCATGTCACTAATAGTCAAATTGCTGGGCTATTCGGTGCTTGAGCTAGCACAATATCTTGAAGAGGATGCAGTCGATGATGTGCAATTCTATTATCGTTTAGAGAATGGTGTTCTTCACGTACTTTACGGAATTAAGGTACCCGAAGAGGGATATCCTTGGCGCTGGGTTTGTGATAACGATTATGCATACCTCTATCCCATAAAGCTCAAGGTTGGGAACTAGACATGTTGCAAGTTCTCAAAATAGGAGGAGCTGTGCTTACGGAGAAGGATAGACCTTTCCGGCTCAGAAGAGGTGAAGCTGAGCGTATAGCGCATGAAATTAGAGCTGCCTTGAATAGACATAGAGGTATGAAGCTAGTCCTTGTTCATGGAGGCGGAAGCTTTGGACATTACGTGGCTAAGGCGTTCCTAGATAATGTAGGCATGATAGACGTGGAAGGTTTCTGTACTATAGCTGGTTACATGGATGAGTTGAATAGGGCGGTAGTCGAAATACTAAATCTCTATGGTGTTCCTGCTGTTTCAGTAACACCACGGGCACTTTTCTTTCTAAGGAGTGATGGCTCTGTTGAGGCTCATTCTAACGTAATTTGTAAATTGTTAGAAAGGAATATAGTGCCAGTACTTTATGGAGATGTTGTGGCATCCGATGAAGGATTCAAGATCCTGTCGGGAGATCTGATAGCCTGGTTTTTAGCTTCTGTGTTTAAGGCTGATAGACTGCTTTTTGGAACAGCAGTTGACGGAGTGTACGACAGAGACCCGACGAAGTTTAGGGATGCTAGATTCCTTAGCAGGTTAAGTTTAACTATGTTTAGCAATAGAAGCGCAAGTTTTGCAGGAAGTGTCAGGTACGATGTAACAGGGGGTATGATGAGCAAGCTTAGTTACGGTGTTAAGTACATCGATAGTGTGGGTGAAGTCATTATATTTAACGCGCTCAGAAAGGGCTATGTGTACAAGGCGTTAACCGGAGGTAGGATAAGATGCACTCGGATACTTCCTTAGAACCAAGACGTCCTGAAGATATAGAGAGCAGAAAATTGGAGCATCTACTTCTAACGCTGGAAGGAGGAGTTGAGGGTCCTCACACTACTTGGCTTGAATATGTAATTCTGATACATAATGCGCTCCCTGAATTATCTCTAGATGACGTTGACACGTCCATAGAATTCCTAAAATACAAACTTTCGATGCCACTGATAATCTCAGGTATGACAGGCGGTACATCAGAATCTAAGACCGTAAATGAAAAAATAGGTGAGCTTGCACAGAAGTTCCGCGTAGGTGTGGGGGTAGGAAGTCAACGAGCTATGCTTCTAAAAAGGAGTTCTTCTGTCATTGAAACTTACGCCGTTGTACGGAAGAAGGCGCCAGAAGTACCAGTAATTGCCAACATTGGCGCAGCGCAAATCAAGGATTTGAAGGTAGAGGAATTAGAATTTCTTGTCGACTCTATAGGTGCCGATATTCTGGCAATTCATCTCAATCCGGCTCAGGAGCTGGTGCAGGTAAATGGAGACAAAGATCTAAAAGGGGTAGAGGAACGTATCGCTGAAATCGTGGATAGGATCTCTGTCCCAGTCATGATTAAGGAGGTAGGGTGTGGTCTCTCAAGAGAAGTTGTTTTTAGACTGAGGAGATTAGGTGTGAAGATATTCGATGTTGCGGGTGCGGGTGGAACTAACTGGATCGCTATAGAGATTATTCGTGGTGTTAAGAGGGGTAAGGTCGTAGGTAGAGAACTTAGGGAATGGGGTATACCGACAGCGGCGGCAGTAGTAGAGGCTAGGAATGGTGCACCTGATGCATGCATAATAGCTGGCGGAGGTGTTAGGACAGGTCTCGATATAGCTCGCGCTATAGCATTGGGAGCCGACCTGGTGTCTATGGCAAGACCTATCCTTGTTGCGTTAATGAACTCTCAGGCTGACATATACTTAAGAGAACTAGTAGAGGTTCTGAAATATGCGATGCTCCTAACGGGCGCCCGGAATATCCGTGAGCTTAGACGCGTACCTATAGTGGTTACAGGACCCCTGAACGAATGGATTAAGCAGAGGGGGCTCACTATTATAAAGTAAGAGTAGCAGTTACGTGGTGGGATACCAGGATGGAATTGCAGGAGTACCTCAAGTATGTTTCCTCGCGGGTCAATGAGTTCATGGAAGAGCTTGTACGCGGCGAACCAAAAGAAATTTATGAAGCGGCAATGCACCTTATACGAGCTGGAGGTAAAAGGCTTAGACCAGCTATAGCAATGTTGTCTGGGAGAATTGCTGGAGGAGCTGAAGGCGAAGAAAATGCCCTGCCAGGTGCGGCAGCTGTGGAGATATTCCACAACTTTACGTTGATACATGATGATATAATAGACAGAGACGAATTCAGACGTGGGGTGCCCACAGTTCACAAGCTCTGGGGCGTTGAGCTTGCTATCGTTGCTGGCGACTTGCTTTACGC
>QMWT01000015.1 GCA_003661775.1 Thermoprotei archaeon | reverse complement strand
TGCGGTAATAGGCTGAACGATCACGTCCAGGGCGAGCATTAGTGGACATATGCTGCTAGAGATCGCCAGTAGTACTAGAGTTAGGAAGAACGATGAGATCAAGAGGAGATGTTTGTTACACTGCTCATTAACATTACCTCAAGGTAGAGGATCGTTACCTAGCAAGAATGCTAAACAGAAAAATTACTTCTGGCTGAGGATCTTGCTGAGAAGCTCTGGATCTATATTCGCTCCCGTAACCATCACCACCACTTTCTTACCTCTGAGCCTATCCCTGATCTTCATAGCCGCTGCCAGCGCTGCTGCGCCTGAAGGCTCAGCGACAACTCTCTCCATCTCTAAGAGTAGTTTCACGGCTCTGAGGATCTCATCGTCGTTCACGAGGACTATATCGTCTATCCTATCCTTCAATATCGTGAAGGGGTACTGATACGTCTGTGCCGTGGCCAGCCCCTCAGCTATGGTATCGGCCTTCCCTGTAGATACCAGCCTACCGCTCTTCCACGATAAGTAGAAGCTCTTTGCACCCTCTGCTTGAACTCCTATAACCTCTATACGCGGATCGGCGCTCTTGGCCACAATCACGGCCCCCGAAGCGCCCGAGCCCCCACCGATGGGGTTCACTATCACATCGAGGTCGGGCAGATCCTCAATATTCTCTAGGTGCATAGTGGCTACGCCAGGGTATAATAGGGGTTCGTTTGCGGGGTGTACATACAGCATACCTTTCTCTTTAGCAAGTTTCTCAGCGTATTCACGCGCTTCCTCAAAGATGCTTCCGTACTCCACGACCCTTGCTCCGAGGTCTTTCAACGCCTCTATCTTTACCTTCGGCACGCCGCGGGGTACAACTATTGTTGCCTGGGCCCCGAAGAGCGATGCTGCGTAGGCTATCGATTGTCCATGGTTGCCAGTGGATGCCGTAACGAGGCCGTATTTCACAGCCTCTTCCTGCTTCATGTAGACGAAGTGCACCCCTCCGCGAACCTTGAAGGCTTTTGTTGGCAACACGGTCTCAAGCTTAAGATAGATGTCTGTTCCCAGCATCTTTGAAAGTTTGCCAGCGTAGACCAGCGGTGTTCGCGGCAGGTAGCGCGATATAATCTTCCTCGCTCTGTATACATCGCGTAGTGTAGGGATGGGTCCCGGCTTATCCAAGAGCACCACCCCGACTATAAGACTTCAGTAAGGTAGGTTATAGTGCTTAACAACGATATCGGCCACGTCAAGCCTCTCCAAGATCCTGATAGGCACCTGCATGGATATCTGCACTATTCCCGGGAGCCTCCCTATCTCAACAGCGCCGGTGATGGTAACCCTGTTCAGCACCTCTTCGTAGCTCATACCCAAGAGTTTTGCTGCTCTCATAAAACCTCTCCTAGCTGCCTCATTCATGTTGGGGCCAGAACCTATCACTTGTACCGGTGCCACGGGCTCGGGCTCGATACCGTATCTCTTAGCAACATTCTTAACGATCTCCCACTCGTCTTTTCTCCAAGGTTTTGCCAAGGGAGGGAGGTCCTCCTCAGGCGGCAGTAGTAGCGGGCCCTCCAGCTTGAGATTCTTAATTACCTCCACCTGCACCCTGACCTCGGCCGAGATATCCGTTGTGTGCCCTGCTACTTCACCATCTCCCTGCATAGCGTGTGCATCACCTGCGTACACCCCTCCTCCACGGATCTTCACAGGGGCGATGAGTACCGCACCCTCCCTGACAGAATCTATGTCTAGGTGCCCATCGGTAAGGTCGTGCTCGTACTGCTCCCTAGTGATCCTGTAGGGGTGCGGGGCGTCTACGAGTAAGTACCCGAAGTCGCCGGCGTTGTGCGAGTCGGGTATGTCGACGGCGGGCACCGTGCCCAGCTGTCCTAGGAAGGGCCTGATCCTAGCCGCAACTCCTACGAGGTCGCTCCTCCTAGCTATGAGTATAGGAACCTGCTTAGAATTCCTGGGGAGGGCACTCCAGCTCCAAGCTTCACGCGCGATTTTCTCGGCCCAGCTGCTGTCCACGGTAATGCCGATCCCCGACTCGACATCTAGAACCATGGTGTATCCGTGAACCATATCGAAGGGTGATGTTGATGCCCCGCATTTTCTACACTTCACTGCCTCGATGCCTATACCTTCTACAGTGTACTCAGGCCACGGTTCTCTGCATCGGGGGCACCTCTTAGCCACGTATGGGTCTCCGACGTAGGCACCTTCTATAGGTCTATCCACGCCTGAGGAAGAAGCTTTTGAACGCACCCTGATACTCTTGACACGTATCGCTAAGGCATCGCCGATCTCCGCACCCTCAACAGCAACAGGCACATTCACTTCGTGACCTCCTCTTAGCGATGGTGTTATCATGGGGCCCCAGCATCCAGGCGTGGTTATGAAGACTATGGTTCCGCCATCAGCAACAGGCCCCAGCATCTTTGTATGGGGCCCTATGATACCGTTTGTGAACCTATCGTTGAAAACCTCAGGTTCTGAGGACAAACTTTGCACCATGAAAATATAGCCGTAGTTAACAGATAAGGATCGTTCAGGTCGGATAAGCCCGATAGGTGGCGGAGCTACTTGCCTGAGCTAGTCATAAACGCAAGCAATGTAATATCATCGCTGTGCTACTCACTGCTAAGAATAGAGCCGTATACAACGTGTGAGTACCGCTGTACCTGCTGCTATGCAAGGTGGTACTACCGCTGGGGTTTTGAGCAAGCAAAACCAAGGATTATAGCTCTGAGAGTATTCAAAAAGGTGGCACGCCGCATAGCTAGAGAAGGGTTAAGACCCATACCCATGAGGCCGTCAACGCTTGTAGAACCCTTTCAGGCTGTTGAAGAGGAGACGAAGCTTAGCTTGAAGATTCTGAGGTGCGCTCTAGACCATGAGTACCCAGTGATAGTGAACATGAAGAGTAGTCTCCTCGCTAAGGATCCCTGGAGGAAAGTTATCGAGAGTCTGGACGATAGAGGGCTGCTTATCCTACAGATCTCTATATCAACGCTGAACCCCGTAAAGAGCAGGCTGATCGAGCCAAATGCTTCTTCTCCCAATGAGAGGCTACGGGTAGCTAAGCAACTCTACAAGTATGCTCTAGCGCTTGTGAAAGCATCTAAGAGTAACGGTGGTTCCAAGCCGATTATCAAGAGGATGAGTATTCGGCTGGATAGATACGATGCTAGGATCGATCTGCAGAACATGGTTGTTGAGATCGTTATCAGGGAGAAGCGGTATAGGTTGAGGATTCTCCACGATCCTAGCTACATTAAGAAGTTCATGGGTAGGAAGTGGTACGAGGTCGTTGTTAAGTACGAGAATGGTTCGCTATGGGTATCGATACCCTTCGAATACGAATACAAGCCCTATAGACCGAGGAACGTTATCGCTATAGATATCAACTTGAAGACGCTTACGGTATTCGACGGTAGGAAGGTTAGGAGGATAGACACAAGGTTCATCGAAGCTCTATCGCTTAAAGCATATGCTGAAGAGTTGCAGAGGAAGTATCCTAAGAGATGGAGGTATAACTATAGAATCCTGAGTCGTATAAGGTCTCTACATAGGAGAGCGAGAAACATAGTGATTGATTGGTGTAGGAAGATCGCTAAGTACATAGTGTTGAAGGTTAGGAAAACGAGATCAGCGATAGTCTTAGAAGACCTTGAGAAGCTATGGCAGATGAGATCTCAAAGCAATTCCAAGCTTGCGTGGAGACTATCGAGGTTCTCATACCGAAAGCTTCAGCTAGCCATAGTGACCAAGGCTATCGAGCACCAGGTACCGATAATCTTCGTAGACCCGAGGAACGCATCGAAAACATGCCCAGGATGCGGGTCGGAGCTCAGATACTTTTACAGGCTAGCGCTGTGCCCCGTATGTGGATATAAACGAGATAGAGATTGTGTTGGGGCAATCAACATCTACCTCAGAGCATTGAAGGGGATGCGGGGAGTTTATGGGTGCTCCCCAAGTGCTCTCCCGATGAAGGATGAAACCCGACAGAGGGAGAGAACCATGAATGAGGGGATGAAAGTTTATCAACTTACATAACTTTATATCAGGACCTGAACCCGGGGCTTGAACTTTGACTAGGGATCTGCGACTCATCGTTGGGATAGGCGTGGTAATGCTGATTATCTTCACTGCAGCCCTGCCCATGCAGTACGCGTCACAGCTGTATATAGCTCACAAACGCGCGACCCTCAAGCATCGTATTGCGGAGTGGAGTAGAAGGTCGTTTGCCATGACCACGCTAACCTCCGTGGTTGTTCCTACGCTACTTACAGATGGTGCGGAGGACGTACATTGGAGTACTCTGGAGAAAGCTGTAGCTTTGATGATGGAGATGGTTAGGCGGCTGGGAAACCCACCGATGCTCTTACTACGTCCGGTCAATGGGAACCTCACGATTGCAGTGAGAAGTGTGAGGATCCCGTCGCTCAACAATGTCTTGAACAAGTGCATTAGAGACGGCATCTACGTTCTCAAAGGCCTGGATTCTGGGCATGAATACGAACAGAGAGTCTCGTTTGGCTACAGTAAAGGTGTGTTGATAGAGAGAGTTACTGTAAAGACCGCTATGGATCTATACGCATTATTTGAAACCCGCAGAGTATTCATGCCAGCAAGACTCGAAGTTGAGACCTCAAACTACATAGTTGAAGGAAACAGGAAGAAACTCGTTTATGTACAGCACGTAACCTTTATCGATGATATTCCTGCGTACATAGATGTTAGGTACTCGAACAATAAGACCTTAACGCTAAAACTGGGGCCAGATAAAATTCTGTTGATTATGAATGGAAAAGTTGGGGCCGCTCCTCGACGTATAGTTTCAAAACTTTATGGGTTGTTAAAGAGCGTGAGTGCTATGCCTGTAGTGTACCTTGCAGGTGTTGTCCAGTGTCAAGGTATGGATGTGCAGAGAACCAATGTTATGCTGGGCATCGTGGGAAGCGTAGATCTGATCGACGGGCAATTAGCTATCAATGCTTCCGCGACGGTAAGCTATATGGTTCTCGGACCCTACGCAATACCGACCTCCGCGGTTCTAAATCATCTGCACGCCAGGGTTGTGGGCGGGGAGCGTAGTTGCGAGGTAGTATTGGAGGAGCCTCTAACCGTGCAACGCGTACGGGTGGTGGAGCTTTCAAAAGTGAGCACCAGCTAAGCGCATAGCCTGGGGTTGACCTTTTAAGTTCTCTCGCTAGGGTGGAGCGAACTAGAACGGGGTTGCTATGCTAAGCAGAAAGACGTCTAGGATTGTTGCAGCTATTCGCAATCTCGGCGTGTTACCCCCTGTTGAGAAGGTTATCAAGTTCTTTAGTGAGTATGGGCTTACGCTGACCCCTGTAGGCTATGGTTGGTGCGGGGAACCGATATACGTGGCGAGGCTGGGTAGCGGAGCTAGGAGTGTCTTGCTGACTGCTCTTGTAGATCCTGATGAACCGGTGGGGCTTTTGACTCTGCAGTTCCTCGTAACGGAGGTGATAGATAGGCAGCCAGAACTGTTAAAGCGGTTCACGTGGTACCTTGTTCCGGCAGCTGATCCTTGCGGTGCCAAGCTTAATGAGAATTGGTTTAGCAGACCATACGATCTAAGACTCTACATCTTGGAGAGGTTCAAGGTTAAAGTTGTTGAGTGGTACATGCCGGGTTCATGCGGCGACTACATCTTCAAGAACCCTACGCCGGAGGCTCTGGCGTTCAAGAGAGTCATTGACCTGGTTAAACCAGACTTCCTGGCATTGCTCCACAGCAATGATTTCAAGGGAGTACGTTTCTTCTTGTCAAAGAGGATTCCTCAATTAATGTACAAGTTAAAGAGTTTGGTGAAAATGCTTAACCTACAGTTGCACAGAGGTGATGATGAGGCTCACAATCTCGAGGTCTATGAGGATGGATTTTACCGAATGCCTACACTGTGCGATGTGCACCTAACGTGTCTAGAGGGTTATGGGCTGTGTAAAGGTGTTGGAGAGACAATATACGGTTACTCGAGGCACGTCAACCCCAAGATCTTCGCGCTGTCATGCGAAACCCCCTTCGTCTACAGTAGGCTGTTAGAAGATGCTGCGCCAAGTGGCGAGAAGCTGCGTGGTCTCTACATGAAGGTTGTCGAGGATAGCTACCCCATAGCGTGCAAAGCCGAGCAGTTCCTGAGGCTGTTTGCTAAGGAGGTCAAAGGATCGTGTCCCCACCTCTGGGAGGCTATAGAGTATATTGAGGAGTGGACTGCAGAGCTCAGAAGATTGAAGACTCTCATAGCTAGAAGCGATGATTATTCTCGCGAAGCTACGAAGGCTGAAGAGTTCAGTGTACTTGTTGTAAAGGGCATGTGGGACACACTGCTAAAGCTGGGGATACTGATGAGGATAGCTAGGAGGTGTAGGTTTAGCACCGATCTAGCGAGGAAGATCGAGGAGGAGCTCGACGCGATATTTGAAGAACGTTACTCTGAGTTAACGACGTACCCTATAGAGTACATACCATTAGAGAAGCAGGTATTAATGCAGCTCCGTTCGATAATGCTCAGCGTGGAGACTATCTTCGGAAAAAGAATTGATTGGATGAAGACATGAGCTAAGCATCATAATGCAAGACCTATCTTTATCAAACTATATGGTTTTGTGGCTGCGGCACCTCTTGTTAGCCTATGACGACCCCCTATCCATCTGGCACTATGCCTTCTCACTACAGCTATGTTGTTCTGAGCCTTGGGTTCAGCACCTCGTCGAGCCCCGTGGCTATGAGTGTGAACCCCAACACTGTGAGCATTATCATGAGCCCTGGGGGAACTATGTACCACCATGCTCCCAGTACGAAAGCACCTGCTCTGCGAGCATAGAATAGTATTGTCCCCCAGCTTACCTGGGAGGGGTCTCCAAGTCCCAGGAAGCTTAGTGCTGCTTCGAAGAGTATAGCACCCCTTACGTTCAGCGCCATACTCGAGAGGATCATCGGGGATACGTTCGGCAGAACGTACCTGGTTATGATTCTACCAGTTCCCGCACCTACAGCACGTGCAGCCTCAACAAAAGCATTGCCCATAACCGACATGGTGTGGGTTCTCACAACCTTTGCGGTGGTTATCCAGCTGAGAGCCGCTATGATCACTATGATGATCCATATACTAGGCTTCAAGAATGCTACGATGGCTAGAGCAACGGCTAGGTAAGGTAGTGATAGCATGAAATCTATGATCCTCATCACAACGGCGTCAACAAACCCCCTAACAACGCCGCATAAAACACCGATACTGGTTCCTATAACTGTTGAGAGCAAGGCGGCCAGCAGACCAACTACCAGGCTTACCCGTGCGCCGTAGACAGTCATAGAGAAGAGATCCCTGCCCATATCATCAGTACCGAATATGTGTTTTGGAGAAGGGGGTTCTAGACCTCCCGCTACAAACTCCGTAGGCGAGTACGGTGCTATGGTATCGGCAAGAGCGGCGATGATACCTATGAACACTATGATCGCTAGACCCAGCGTGAATGTTCTGTACCTAAGCAGTGTGAGGATGAGGTTTGCCACGTTTAAATGTTCGTAGCTCACCTTCTCCCACCCTCAAATCTTATCCGGGGGTCTATGAGTGCGTGGATTATATCTGCAAGCAGATTAGCTACCACTACGACTACTATGGTCAGGATGAAAATCCCCTGTATCACCGGGTAATCTGATTTTAGAACCGAGTTGTAGAGTAGAAGCCCTATTCCGTTCCAGCCGAACACGGTCTCTGTGATTATCGCGCCGCTCACGAGCAGCGGAGATTGTAGCGCTAGCAAGGTCACGACCGTTAGCATCGCGAAGCGTAGGAGGTGCCCAAACAATATAGCTCTATCCTTCAAACCTTTGGCTTTGAGTACCATAATGAAATCCTCGCCGAGGATCCCCACAACTGTATTCCGTACGTAGAGCAGGTACGAGGGCAGGAAGTATATCACGATCACGATCAGGGGCCCTACTAGGTGCCATAGGTAGTCGGCGAGGCGTGTCAGCGGGTCGGCTTCTATGAGCTCGACACTGACGGTTCCTGAGGCTGGTATGAGTTTGAGGTACCCTGCAAAGATCAACAGGATTAGAAGCCCTATCCAGAATATCGGTGCCGAGGTAGCCATGTAGGAGACGGAGGTTGTTATTCTATCAAGCTTGCTTCCGCGGTTCCACCCAACGATCAGGCCTAGGAATGTGGCTATGAGTGCGCTTATGAACATCCCCAACCCCATCAGAACTACGGTGTTCACTAGCTTGGGTCCGAAGATGAGCTTGGTCACGGGCGTTCCTTGATACACGAACGAGAGGCCCAGGTTGCCCTTTAGAAGATTTGCTAAGAACACGAAGTACTGCTCCCAGAGAGGTTTATTCAGCCCGAATTCTTCTATAAGCTTCAGCTTTGCCTCGGGTGAAAGCCTGATATCTAGAAATGCGGCCGTGGGGTCACCGGGTAGCAACCTGAACAAGAAGAATGCTACGGTGACCCCTATGAATACAGTGATAGCGCTTTCAAAAAACTTCTTGGCTATAAAGCGTGCGAGGGACATCGTCACCTCCTCCTAACCACGTATCCGATAGCTATGCCTATCACCAGCAATACGACGCTTAGCACTGCTGTAGGTGTCCAATCAGTGACTACTGAAGTGACTTCACGGGTTACCGTGGAGAACATTGTTCTGATAACCTCAACAGTGCTCACAACAGTTTTTACAACAGTCTCCTCCACGACCTTAGTTACCGTCGCGACGGGTGCTGTGGCCGAGGGTGCGGTAGGTGTAGGTGTTGCAGTGGCCGTGGCTGTGGGTGACGGGGTAGGGGTCGGGGTTGGAGTGGTTGTTGTGGGTGTAAGAGTAGGCCCTACATACTCCCTGATCCCGTCTCCGTCGATGTCTACCCACCCCGCCTCTTCCAGGATCTTCTTAGCCTTCTCAGGATTGTACTCGAATTTTAGCGGTGCTGCAAGATCCTTGTGCCAGTACTCGTTAAGTATTGTGTAGAGGGGGTACCCGTAACCACCATTCGCTTTCTCTATAATTCCTGTGCGGTTGATCGCATAGTGTATGGCCTCGAACACCTTGGGGTCGTAGAAGAAGTTGTATGTGTTGAACGCTATGTAGACGAGCCATATACCGGGTGCTTTTACAACCTTTAGGCTCGGATCCTTCTTCGCCTGCTCAACCAGTGTTATTGGCGTGTCGTACCTCTCTGTATCAACCTCTCCTGTTTTTATAGCTAGGAACCGGCTCTGAGCATCGGGTATCACCTTCACTATGACTTTGGTTATCTTCGGCACTCCCTTGATCCAGAACTCGTGGTTCTTCTCCAACACTATGTACTCTCCCTCAACCCTCTTAACGAACTTGAAGGGTCCTGTGCCTACGGGGTTCTCGTTGTTCCACTTCTTCAGGTCCTTTCCTTCGACGAGGTGCTTCGGGACTATGTAGTAATATCCTGATGCTAGGTCGACTAGGAAGAATGGATAGGGGTACTTTAGTACGAAACGCACAGTGTAATCATCCACCTTCTCTACGCGCTCTACAATGTCCTTAAGACCTAGGAATCTCGATGTTTCCTGTTTGATGCCCTCAGTGAACGTGAATACCACGTCGTCGGCTGTAAAGGGCTCGCCGTCGTGCCACTTAACATCTTTTCTCAGCTTGAAGGTATATACCTTTCCATCCTCTGAAACTTCCCAGGAAACCGCGAGCCACGGCACTACATTCAGATCCTTGTCCAGCCTCACCAGGGGGTCGTAGATCAGGTTTATTACCCAGATGGACCTCAGGTCGACGGTCATGAAGGGGTTCAGCGTCAGTATATCCGACGGGAATGCTATTTTGAACACGTTCTCTTCGGGCTTATCGCTCTTGTACATGTACAGCATAGACCATATATCGTAGGCTTCGACGAGTCCACCACTCATAACTGTGTAGTTCTTCCACTCGGCTCTGATGACCTTGACCGACTGCGTTAGGTATACTGGTATGAAGCCCGATTCGTAGGCTAGCTTCTCTTGGATTTTCCACAAGGTCTTTCTCAGGATCTCCTTGTCAGTGGTTGTCTTGACCTTATCTATAAGCTCGTCTACCTCAGGGTCAGCATGGCACCAGAAAGAGCCTATGCCGGGTTTGCAGTAACTACTGTGGAACGAGTTCACCATACCCATAGGGTTTGGTGACTGGGACGTTGCTAGAGCGTAGGCCTGGAACTCGAAGTTCTCTATCTTGGGATACATGACCGAGGATTCTAGGCGTCTAAGCTCGAGCTTTATACCCACTTCCTCAAGCTGCTTAGCTATTACCTCAGCTGCCTTGTCTGACTGAGGGAACCAAGGGAGTGACCAGAATTCAAATTTCAGTTCTTTAGTCCTTATTATCTTCATCGCGGCATATGTATTTACAGATGCTAGGAGCAGCGATGTTAAGACGACCGCCAGTAGTACAGCTGCGAGCAACCGTTGTGCCTGATTCACCAAGGCTCGAATCACCCTTCGTATAATCCACGCGTGGCCTGTTGGATAAAAACTTTCATGAAGTGCTAATATGCATCAGAAGATGTTGAAGCAGTAAGTACACGCTTATACGCTTATTTATATGAAGCGTCGTTACGTGGTTGGTGAGGTCTGTGGCTGGCATATCGCGTAAAGAGCTCGAGAGGAGGAGAGAGGAGCTCCTCAAGCGTATGAGGGATGAGGGGATAAATGCGCTCTACGTAGCTTCCTCCGCCAACATAGCTTACCTGACCGGCTTTGAGTTTATAGCAACGGAGAGACCCTTTGCCGCTGTGCTTAAAGACGATGGGGAGCTTGTGGTTTTGTGCCCACTTCTCGAGGCGGAGCACGTGTCCAAGTACGCTTACGTGGATAAGGTGCTCAGCTATCCGGAGTACCCCGACGAGAAGCATCCCATGCTGTGGTTCGCCGAACACCTTAAGAAGATAGGTCTCGAGGGCAAGGTCATAGGCTACGATGCTGATGGCTACGGGCAGGTGATGGGATACCGGGGTCCGAGACTCAGCGAGGTGTTCAAGAACGCCAAGTATGTCTACGCACGTGACCTGATCGAGGAGCTTAGGATGATTAAGAGTGATGAAGAGCTTAGGATCCTTAGGGAGAGTGCTAGGTGGACAATTCTGGCGCATAGACTTCTTCAGGAGTACACTGCTCCAGGCAGGTACGAAGACGAGATCTCCCTAGCTGCGAGCGCTGAGGCGACGCTGACTATGATAAGAGCTTTACCCGGTTGGAGGAACCTGAGGGCTCTAGCGGGATTTAGAGGACAGGTAGGGCCGCATTCCTACTATCCACACTCACTCTCTATACACGCTGTGATTAAGCGTGGCCAGGTGCTGGTTACGGGTGCAAGTGCTAGGATAGCGGGGTACGGTGTTGAGCTTGAACGAACGCTCTTTGTGGGCGCTCCGGGAGAGGAGCATAGAAGGTTCTTCAACTTCATGCTCGAGGCCCGTCGAATAGCCTTTGAGAACATAAAGCCTGGTGCCCGCTGCAGCGACGTCGACAGAGCCGTGAGAAGGTTCTTCAAAGAGAAGGGGTTGTGGAACTACTGGAGGCATCATACGGGGCACGGAATAGGGCTCGAAGTACACGAAGCACCCTTCTTCGATGTAGGTGACGATAGAGTTCTAAAACCTGGAATGGTGATGTCTGTAGAGCCAGGCATATACGTGCCAAACCTAGGGGGATTCAGGCACTCTGACACCATAGTTATCACCGAGGACGGCTATGAGAAGCTCACAGAGTACCCCGAAGAGCTGGACGAGCTTCTCATAGAAGCCTAAGTTCCCCCGAAGTTCATGTTTTTTGCTCAGCTCTTTGCGGGCTAAGCAATGCACTTAGGTACTAAGTTTTTGAATTAAGAACAACTTCGATTAAATTTAGGCTTGCCTGCCACTAGTAAAGCTGGTGTGGACATCTTAGAGAGAAATACTCTAGGAGCTTTCAATGCGAGCTAAATAGATTATTTTCTCCTAGTATTTCTGCTAGGTAACGACCAAGGGGTTCTCCGTGGTTGTATCTAGATATAGAAAAATCCTAAAGGTTAGAAGTTGTAAATTATCCTCTTCACTACGTCGATTACCTTCTCCTGTCTTCCCACATCTCTAGCCTTCTCTAGCCGATCCCTATGTCTATAGATCTCGAGGGCTTTCTTCATGGAGTTGGCGAAGAGCTCTTTCGAGAGTCTAATACCCTCTACAGGATCTAGGCGGTACGTGAACTGGTCTAGAATGTACCACCCATCGAAGCCTACCTCTATTGTTGAGTACAAGAAGTCTATGAACTGCCACAAGTCTCCTGTCCCTACGACCCTGTCCTCGTCATTGCTGTGGGTCTTGGCTGTGTTTAGATGTATAGATAATAGGGGTACTTCTAGGCTGTGAGCTAAGTGGACTGTATACGCAGGATCGACAGCGTACATGAGCTCGTGTCCATAGTCTATGGTTATCCCCACAACCTTCCTCCCAAGCTCTTCGTTGATCCTATGGGCGAAGATTATAGCTGCATGCGTTGTGGGAATGATCATGTTCCCCTCTCTCGGCTCCTTAAGCTTCGCCTCGATGCAGAGCTTGAGGTTTCTCTTGAGAGCTTCCGAAGCCAGTTCTTTGAGACCCTCCAGGAATAGGGAGATCTTCTTGCTGTGGTTCACCTCAAAGCTATAGTCCCATCCATCCTGACCAGGCCAGAAGGAGACTGTGTCTACACCTAGCTTCACGGCTAGTTCTAAACCCTGGATGAGGAGCTCCATCACCTTCCTTCGAAGAGCGGGATCCGGATTTGTTAAGGTACCTAGTTTAAACTGGTTCACCCCCGAAATGTCTATACCCAGCCCCGCTATCTCCATGCCGTAGCTCCGACTAAACTCCTTAACCTTCTCAACAATATCCCACTTAACATTGAGGTTCTCATCAAGGAACTCTACATAGAGAGGTGCAAAGGCCTTTATCCCTGCACGCCTAATCCTCTCAATCCTTGAGACTACATCCGACTGCAGCTCAGGGAAGTACCCCCTTGTCATAAACCTATCTGAGAAATCACCAGCAGCCCACGTACCGCTGCCAAACTTAATGTCGAAAGTCCTTAGAAACTCATCAACTTTATCGCCTTCGATAAACCCTTGGAACTTATCAAGGAGATCCAACCTGTCAAGTTTCAACCTTGGCACCCCTCCTCGCTAGTTCTAGGCGAGGAGTAACTACTCACATACGCAAATAACTCTTGCCTTATAAGACAGAATGCGTCAATATTCAAGCTCAACACTTTAACTCCAACTTAACTAGCCTAACTTGAAGTGAAGCAATCTCCTTGACAGCACTATTCTCTCACAATTCAACAGTCTTAAAGAGCTATGCTTATTTGTCTATGGAAACCTCCACCTGTACTGTCAATCATGCTTTCTCAATAGGTAGACTAAAGAATTTTGAAGCTTCTGAGTTCGGAAACTTACCCAATTCCTTAAGGTCATAATGAATTGGGTTTTGGAGTCTTATGGGCATTATTGTATTGACCTCAGTGATAATTAGATGTGGTTCAGCCGCCCAACAGGTCATCACTGCTCTTCAGGTTCACTGGGGGGACTCATCACCGGATAGCTTCTTGAGGGCTAGGCTGATAATCTCTTCGTAGCTGAGCTTTAGCTTTTCGGAGAGCTGTGCTAGTAGCTGAGCTACGGGTCTGCTGAGCTCTATGTAGACCTTCTCCTCATTTCCGAAGTCTGCATTGTTATCAAGTAGCTCTGCTACAGGCTTCAGCTTGCTGTAGTTAAACTCTACGTCGTCCACAACCTCAATCCCGCTCTCCTCCAACTCCTCCTTCACGTTGGTTGGCAAGGGTTTTCTGCATATGAGGATCATGTGCTTAGGCCTGTACACACTGTAGTAGAGCTTGACGAGCCTATGTTCACGTACTCTTAACGACTTCCCCTTCTCGAGGCTTTCCTCTATACTCCTACGAACCTCGGACCTCTTGACACCGAGTATATCTGCCAGTCCATCAAATAGCCCGTCAAGCCATTTACTTCTCCACTCCTCAGCAGTCAAGGGCTTCTTTCTGAAGTAGCCCTTGAGGTCACGCGACCTAACGTACCAGTCTCCAAGCTCCTTGAACTCTACGATCACGGTAGGTCTCTTTATCGGAGGTGACGAGCCTAGCTCAACGATGTTCATAACCTTGCCGCTGTAAACCATCAGATCGGGTCTAAGAGCTGTGTAGAACCCCCATATCCGGGTTAGGTCGCTCGTATCCTCCCACGTAAGTGGTCTTGGAGCTTCGTGGAAGAAGCTGAGATACCCTCGCTCAAGGTTTAGAAGAACAACGTTTGGAGGTATGATCCCTAGCCTCTGCTTTCCGCTTCTATCAATGTTCAAGTACCTATGCTCAGGGTAGATAACACGATAGCCCATATCTGCTAGGAACCCAAGTATCGTGAATATGCCCCAGATCTGGTAAGCAGATCTCATGTTTGTCCTCAACGATGTTCTTATCGCTGCGTAGGCCTTCTGAAGAAACGTGTCTAGGTCTATCCTACCTCTCACCAGGTCGTTCACGTATATGAACAGCTTCTTCTTCAAGTGTTGTTCAGGGCCTTCGAGAAATGACCTGAACTCCTTAGGGTAGGTGACACCGGCTAAACCTAGCTTTTTAGATATAAGGTTGTAGGCCTCCAAAACCTTGAAGAGCCACTTCTCAGCCTCTTTAATACTCTCTCCAGCTACACTCTTCACAACACATGCACGGAGCTCATCTAGGAGGTCTATAGCCTCCGAACTCCTAACTCTAGGAATACCGTCCCTATCTACGGAGATCTCCTGGCGAATCCTTTCAAGTAACCCCCTTAGGTCGCAGCTCAAATCTCTCTGTCCATAGAGGCTTTAGGACTCGATAAATATGTGTGCTACGCGGCTAGAGCTCAATATAGATAAGCTCTTGAACAGCTATAGGTTGTGGAGGATGCCCGTGCCCAGAGTATTTGTTGGCAGGATCCGGTTTAGGTACATTGCACGGGTTGGTAGGATAAAGGTGTTGAGGGTTGGCAGTGAGGCTAAGACTGAGGATCATGCGGGAGGGAAGAGGCATTGAAGTGGTTGCGCTGCTAAATAGCGGCTATGAAGCTCCAACACCACAGCTCCTGATACCAGTGGACATCGCTAGGAGCTTAGGACTGTGGCCCCCAGAAAGAGCATCCGAAGTAATTCTAGATACCGCGGGCGGTCCTCTAAGAGCTTGGTACTATCCTCGTGCAGCTGAAGTAGAGGTTGTCGTTGAGGATGCAAGATCACCGCGGGTGTTGGTAGACTTAATAGTCTCACCTATAGCCGATGAACCTCTTATAAGCGATATGCTTGCTGAGGAGCTTGGCATAGCCGTGGAATCCTTCGGACGCGGTCTATGGAGGTTCAGATGGGAGTCGAGGAACAAACTCAGGGAATCCGCTAAGCGGTGAGTAGAGAAAAAGGTGTGGTTACTCAATAGTTATAGAGCCCGTTGGGCAGGCGTTGGCGGCGTTCTGCGCGGGTTCCTTAAGCTCCTCGGGTATCTCCCCAACGGATTCGCTCTCACTATCGCTTTTCCTGTACGACTCCTTGATCCTTGACTTGCGTGTAGCAGGGTCCTCCTCGAATACGTCCGGTGCCAGTGACCAGCACACGCCACAGCCTATACACGTCTCCTTATTCACCCTGACCCTGGGCATGAATATGCACCTTCGTCGCTTTAAGATCAGGTTCTACGCTAATAAACATCGCCTCTGTGAAGTGTGAGCGAACTCTAGGAGGAGGTTTACGTAAGTGGTAAGG
>QMWT01000014.1 GCA_003661775.1 Thermoprotei archaeon | reverse complement strand
TCCCAAGATCCCGATGAGAAATATTCTTGAACCTGAGCAGATAATCAAGTATCTTGCGCCTCTCCTCCTCCCCAAGCTTCGAGAGGTCTAGGGCTTCTCTCCAGCTCTGCATCGCAGTTTCTAACTATGGCTAGTCACGCAAATAAACATTGCATGTTGCGAAAAGGCTCTTGCAATGTGGCAATCAAGGGGTTTTGGAGGGATTGAATGGGTTTCTATTGTTTGGTGCGGCGGCCGGGATTTGAACCCGGGATCTCCGGCGTGGCAGGCCGGCGTCCTAGACCAGGCTAGACGACCGCCGCACTACCCCATCACATTAAGCTATATGTAGGGGGATATAAGCGATTGTGCTGTAGGAGCTATACCCAATCATGCTTTACTACTGTACGGCTTGGCACATCCCTGTAGACTGTCACCCCCGGATATATTATTGAGTATGAACCTATCCTCACTCCTGGCATTATTGAAACGTTTATGCCAGTCTTTACATATCCTCCTATTATAGCACCGAGTTTCCGTCTTCCGCTATCTATACGTTTACCCTCTATAGTCACCTTGACATTCTTACCATCGAATCTAAGGTTAGCGAGTTTAGTGCCAGCTCCCAGATTAACATGCTCAGCAACGACGCTATCGCCTATGTATGCTAAGTGTGCCGCGTGAACATCCTCGAACACTACGCTTTCCTTCACTTCAACAGAGAATCCTATTCTAGCACCCTCACATATGACGGTGTAGGGCCTTATGAAGCTGTTAGGCCCTACATCGGCATCTCTGCCTATGTAGGCTGGGCCCATGATGTAGGTCGAGCCTCTTACCCGCGCGTTCTCCTCTATTATCACAGGTCCTTTTATCGTCGCCGTTGGCTCAACATCGCCTAAGATAAGCTTCTTACCCCATTTATTCAGTGCAAGTTTGTTGGCCTCTATAATAAGCCAAGGAAGCCCTACATCCATCCATTCATCTTGTTCTAACTCAAATGTATAGACTCTCTCGTTTCTCCTGACAGCGTTCACGACTAGATCTGTTAACTCGTACTCACCCCGCGGCGAGATCTCGAGCTGCTCAACAAGTTCAAGATGCTTACTGGGGATGAAGTACACTCCCGCATTAGCATACCCTGGCTGTCTCACTTTGGGCTTCTCTACAAGCTCTTTCACTACCCCATTTACAACCTTCACATAGGCATACCTCGAAACGTCGTCCACCTTAATCACGCCTACAACCATATCCCTACTCTTCACTTTATCAACAACCTGCCGAAGCTTCCTCGAAGCTGCAGGGTCTAAGAATAGGTCTCCGTAAACTAGCACGACGTCTTCTCCTCCCACCTTCTTCAGCGCTATCTTCAGAGCATGCCCAGTACCTAACTCTTGTTCTTGCTTTGTAAATACGCAATGCAGGTTCAGTTCTTCGCACAGCTTCGTTAGTTCTGCTTCCACACACTCAGCCATGTAGCCTACGACAACTACGATCTCCTCCAACCCGAATAGCTTTAGAAAGTTCATCGGATATTCAATGAGCTTCTTGCCCAAGATGGGTACCAACGCCTTAGGTCTGGTCTCGGTTATGGGTCTAAGTCTTTTACCTATTCCTGCTGCGAGTACAACACCTTTCAATAACTGCTTCACCCAGTACTTCTCAACCTCTCGCAGAAATCAGCTTGTCATGAAAATGCCTAGTTAGGACTGCTAGATTAGCTGTGACGCGTCGGTGACTCCGGGTACAGGTACTATAACAGCTTTCTTAGGCCCTTCAGGAGTCGGTATAGCTAGCAACTTCGACTTATAGATCTCTACCTTGCGCAGCGGATAGATCTTCTTTGCTTCTTGGAATATGGCCTGAGCCGATTCACCGAATATCATGGCCACTATAAACTCATCGAAAGTCTTCTCCGAAGCATGCTTGGTTATCATATCCATCATTATCTTCCTGATGCTCCTCTTCTGAGAAGTTTTACACCGATAAGTGGTCCAGGTAATTCCCGTCACCCTAAGTCTATAGCCATCCTTAGTCTCTACATTCACTATAGCCGTGATCTTGCTACTTTTTCTACGAGTTAGACTCCGTACATAATCGCGGGCTAGCTCGTGGCCTTTAAACTTGGTTAGGGCTTGCTCGCCCTCAACCTTGTATATCTGGAAGAATAAGTGAACGTGCACCTGAGTTATATCACCGGTTAGGTCGAATAGTGTTGTCTCAACTACCCTCCCTAAGAGCTTCCAGGGTTCATCGGCTGGAGTCAGAGCTATTGGTATACTACCAAATACGGGAGGCGCTACTACTGTATACCACTTTTTCATTCGCCACCTCTCTCTTCCGGTAAGTTTGAACTTCTGAGACTTCGCTGACACTTCTCACCACCTTTATCTACTGCAGATTTCTTGGCGAAGCTTAAAAGTTTAAGATTCTATTCTGTTCAGCGTCTGAAGCGATACCTGAAGATGTGCCAAGTAATCATCGACTGTATTTCTTAAACTAAGCACATCTCTGGGGCTCGAACATATGCATTTTAAAGATAGAATCAATTTTCCATCCATACACTCGTCCCCTAATAATATGGAGGGAGGCACATCAACATTGTCAGGCCTTAATGCTCTGAGGACTGTTTCGCATACCTTTGAATCTACTAGATCAAGCTCTAGCTTCAATGTTATTGAGGTAATGCTTGCTGACTCACGAACTTCGTGTATATTTAACCACCTCTTCCATTGACTTGAATACTAAAACTCCTCCCAGGGTCTTGGAGGTACTGTACACTTCGGTAGGCCAGAAATTATCCAACTCCTCCACGCTCACAGCAAAGCCTTCACCTTCTATTTCGAAGACCACAACTCCCTCAGCATAGCCCATGAACCTCACTACTCTAGACACTACGCTTAAAGGTAGTAGTTTTGGTACTCTGAACACTGTGTAGCGGCGTGACCTGGCACTGTATCTTCTCATGCTCACATCCCCCCTTAGTACCCCCTCAACGAATTCTCTTATATCGTTCGAACACGATCTAAGGTACGTAGTTACTACTTCGGAAAATTGCTGAGATAACGTTATTGCGGTAATGTATTCTATTCCGTACAAATCGCATAGTGCCAGCAATGAATACGAGTACTCATATATGTCGTCGTGAAATACCGCTGTTCTGAGGACTATTTTCTCTCCTAAGACATTAGGAGCTTCTCGTCTGTAATATTTTAACAGATGTTCATTGAGGAGTTTAACCAATTTAACCTTCTTTTCCTCGTCTAAAACCTCCTCCGGGGCTATACCAACCTTACTCAAAAACTTCTTCGCTTCATCTTCGTTACCGAAGATCCCAGGAATATAGGGGTCTAAAGTAGCTGTGAGCGAGCTAAGTAGGTCTCTATGCGGGTAGCCGAAAAGCCTGAGAGTTTCAATTATCTCAAGCACACCTTCAGATGCAAGAGTCTTGATAAGACTCAGCTCTTCTTCTTCAAGCCCAGTATTGTACAGAGATTCAGAGTTCAGCTTTAACAGCGCTCCTATCAGTGCTAGAACTTTAAGTTCTCTCGTTATAACCCACAAGTCCTCTAACACCTTGACTAAGGGCGATGATATTGAATGCATTACTAAGTTAAGCCCAATCTCACTACCTTTTCTTACACCTAGCACATCCTCCAGTGGCGTAATGCGGGTAGTCTTAGCACTTCCTTTAATTCTCAGACCTATGGTGATGATAGGTATGCGGTCCAGTTCGGCTATATCAGCTTTGTAAAATGGTGAGGTAAGCACTGTAATACTTTCTCTGGTAAAAACTCTTTGCATTATTGCAGCTGATATAGCTGAGCCAACATTTCCACTGTATACTATAGCGACGGTTCCTGAAGATTTTATGATCGAGTACAGCTCTTTAAAGGTTAATAGAGACACTCTTCACACCGCTAGACCTAGCGAGGGAAACAGGCTCTTACTTCCCCGCCGCACCACCAGCGCCTTCGCCAGCCTCGCTCATCGTTATGAAGCTGCCCCCGAAAAATACCTGGCTGTAGAACTGTGATACCAAAACCTTTGCTCTTTCGGGATCGTACTCCCAATCCGGCGGCAGTTTACCGACTCTCTTGTAGTACTTGACTAATCTCCTTATCTTAGACTCGATCTCTATCAAACCTCTCTTACTTGCATAATCTTTAGGATGTTCTTCAAGATGCCTCCTGAGGTTGACTGCTCTCATCATTAGCCTGAGAAGATCCTCTGGCACTGGTGGAGCAAGGTTATACTTTTCGAGAACCTTGCACAGCTTAACTCCGAGTACTGACTTTACCAAGGGTATACCGTACTGGTCGCGTAGTATTATCCCTATCATAGAGGGTGTGTAGCCCATCTTAGCTAGTTCTACCACGAGAGCCTCTATCTCCTCAGGACTGTAACGCACCCACTTGGGGGGGCCTATTCTCACTGGCCGCGTTGAGTGCGACTGACCCTTCTCCCTACGCTTATTCATCCTCTCCACCCCACTATTGCGCTTCTACCCTAGGACTAGCTCGGAACTCTGGTATAAGTTTATCTTTATTCTCCACAATCCACTTACCTAACTGTTCAAAAGCTTTTCCTCTATGACTTACAGAGCACTTTTCCTCCGTCCCAAGCTCAGCGAATGTCTTAGCGTGACCTTCGGGGATAAATATGGGGTCGAATCCAAATCCCTTTGTTCCTTTAGCTTCAAGAGATATAATCCCTTTCACAACACCTTTGAAGAGCTTAACACCTCCTGAATACGCCAATGCTACAACTGCTCTAAACTTGGCACTCCTATCACTAATTCCCTCCATGAGCTTCAACACACCCTTTATCCCTATAGTCTTATAGACATAGCTACTGTAAGGACCGGGAAACCCGGAAAGTGCATCTATGAATAGACCTGCATCTTCTACCACTACCGGCATACGTAGCTTTCGGTAAGCAATTTTGGCGGCCAGCGCCGCGATCTTTTCCAAACTTTCAGATTGCACCTCAATTTTCTTAAGGTTAACCGGGTAAACCTCTACGCCGTACTTCTTAAGAACTATATTCGCCTCGGCGACCTTGTGCTCATTCTTAGTAACAAAAGGTATGCGCAACACCATATCCTTACTCCTCCACAACTCTTCGTCTTTCCTTTACGTATCTTCCTCTAAGCCTTATCTCCTTAACCTTGCGCAGCACTTTTTCCGCGTAATCTGAGCCTGCAACAGCTCTGTAACCCTGCATAAAGCATTCAAACAGTTCTTTGCAAAGCGCATAGTGTGCACTCTCCAAGGAGCGCAGGTATATATGCACATCTATACCCACATCTTCTAGGTCTGCACTCGTTACGCTGAGACCGAAATCTATCAGATATACATCCTCTCCTTTAACAACTACATTAGATGTTGTCAAGTCGCCGTGAGCTATACCGTCGCTATGTAGCAACGCTGCATACTTACCAACTTCTCTAGATACAGTGCAAGCATCATCAATACTCAGCTCATTAATGTACTCTTTAAAGATCTTGCCGTCAATATACTCCATAATTATGATAGAGCTATCTGGATCAACATAGAATACCGAGGGTACTAACACTCCTAACTTCTTTGCTCGGTGAAGAGTTTTGGCCTCAGCAAGAGTTCTCTCGTACCTTAATCTCTTATCAAAGAGGGGGTGCCTATAAGGTTTTTGAGGTCTCCATTTCACGATAGCTGGCAAACCCATAAACTTGCCTCGTATAAGTAGAGCCTCGGCTCCACAAGCAATAATGCTCTCTAGCACTAACACTTCTCTTCCTCTAAATCCTTGAGGAGTTGAAAATACTACTTCTGCCTCAAGAATCGGCGATAGAGTTGGTTCCTCCAAGGAATATCCACCTCATCTATTCTCCAACGCTGCCTAATGACAGCATCCTCTACAGGTACAACAATTCCTTTACTGTATGCTAGAGCTCCGGTCCACGCAATCATAACTCCATTGTCGACAGCGTATCTAGGGGGAACGACACGAAGCTCTGCATCATAAAGTTTGCACATTTTTTCAAACTTTTCGCGAAGATAAGGACTAGCAGTCACCCCACCTACCAGCATTACCTCGCGTTTACCTGTATGAACTAGGCAACGCGCAGCCACTTCTACAACTGCATTATACGCCATTTCCCTCAGCGTTAAGCATATATCCTCAAGCTTTTTACCCTTCTTGAAGAGCCTTAACGCCGCTGTAAGCAAACCCGAAAATGCAACATCTTGTCCACGCACAACGTACGGGAGGTCAAGTACCTCTTCTCCTTTTTCGGCACACGCGTCTACTACGTGGACCCCCTTAACAACATAAGGTGGACCTAGGCCTACCTCTCTTGCAAAAACATCGAGAAGGTTCCCTAAAGCAATATCAAGAGTTTCACCGAAGACCCTATACCTTCCTTCGACAAAAGCAGCAACCAATGTATTTCCGCCGGATAGATACACTACTACAGGGTCCTTAGCACCAGTGAGCTTGATTCCTATCTCTACGTGCGCTACAGCATGGTTCACAGGCACAAGAGGTTTCTCGTAGTATGCCGCCAACGTACGCGCTACTGTTGCTCCAACTCTTAAACAAGGGCCTAGTCCGGGGCCTAGTGCTACAGCTATAGCATCTAGTTCTCTTATTTTGAGCTTCGCCTCTTCCAGAGCGCTGCGGAGCACCTTAGGTGCGTTCTCCGCCATGAATCTCGCTGCTTCACGTGGATGTATGCCTCCTACTGCAGGACTGTACTGCGCTCTCGCATCTGCTAGAATAAAGTTATCCTTTTCAATATCGACTACTCCTACCCCAAATGTGTGCGCCGTTGACTCTATACCAAGAACCTTAACCAAGGCTTTCAGCTGACCCTCTTTATAAACTCGGTATAGCCGCATTTACCGCAATGCCATCGAGGCACTGGTTGTTTGTGGTACGCCATCACTGAGCCGCAGCGCGGACATAGCTTATTCTTAAGCTTTATGTATCCCTTCTCATAATCGTACTCGTACAGTTCTGAACGGAATCGTTTTTTGGAGCTCATTTCTTATCAACCCCCTTCCAGACCATGTCTTCTGAGAATGTGTTTCGGTTCAAAAGCTTTGAGCCTTTCAATGTTATCGTATATGTGCACCCTAGCCCTGCTCTTGCCCCAGCCATACTCTGAGAGAATTCTCTTGACTATAACTAGATCTGTACTAACACCGTAGAGTTTTGCTAGAGCCTCTCTCATCTCCGACCTCTTTGGTGTACCCTTAAACATGTGATCGATTACTACCTCTAACTCGCGTCTTCCAACAAGTTTATTGTACCGTTCCCTAACTACGTATCCTTCAACATTCTCGCCGATAACGAATCTTTTACCTCTTTCCTCTTCATTAGACCTGACACTCATACACGCTTCACCTGACGTCCAACGGCACTATCTAATACCCTACCTTTAAAGCGTAACGACCTGGCTTCTCTATTCCCAAGAATTTGGCAACACGTGATTTCTCTACATTCATAACTATTACCATGCCAGACCACTCAAACGTAAACTCGGTTGAGCCGCACACGGGACACTTTGTCTCCTCAGGGCTCACCAATGCCTTGCACTTAATACATGCTTTAAAAGGTTTTGATTGTCTACTACTCAACTCTTCCCACCTGTTATAATTTTCCTAACATATTCGTCTATCCATTCCTTCTTTCCCAAAAATGGCTGTCTCATCGTCATGCTCACTCTGAAAATATTAGCGGGACCTGATGTACTTACATTTGTTATGCGTGCTCTGACAATATCTCCTCTTTCCACAAATCTTTTGCTCTGTCTACACACAATCACTCGACGAGCATCATCAAACTGAACTTCCTCATCCGAGACCTGCGATATGTGGGTAAACCCGTCTATCGGCCCCAGACTCACAAAAAGCCCTATTCTTCTAACATCATGCACAATCCCCTCAACGACCTCATTTATTACGGGGATGTATGCAAGCATCTTAAAAGTCACCCTATGATATGATGCACCGTCACCTAGTATTAGGTAGCCCATAGGCTCTACCTCAGGGTCGTAAACCATTATTATCACTCCCAAATTTCGGTCTATTTTACCCTCATACCTATCTTTCAGTTCCTCAAGCGCTACTTCATTTAGAGGCCTTCCAAAGTTGGACGGATCAATCCTCACTACGTCCCTTACAGTGTAGACCCTGAACACCCATGCTCACCCTAGGAGATGGTGGCTGCTCCCCCATAGTTACATTGAACAAACCTATATATCTATCACACGACAAGAAAGCTTTCAAATCTATTCTTGCTTGAACGATAGTACAATACTGCTACTCCAAGATTTCGTGCTAACTTTTTCATCTCTTGATCCAATGTAGCTATGAACGCTCTTAAACTCTTTGCCGTTAGAACAACTGCTTCATCAACTTCAGAAACTTGAATGCATTCAACGGTACTGCACCTCTGCTTCACAATATTTAGAGCAAACTCTGCCGCCTTACTTTTTCGAGTACTTCTCGACGATAAGTGTTTCATCAGTTCGTTAATTACACACAGCGGAACTACACATTCAAATTCTCCTAAAAGATCCTCCAGTAACTCGAACACCTGTATCCTTTCATAAAGTGCCATAAGGACACTCGTGTCAAATACTACAAGTTTGGTGCCTCTTGCTCTACCAATCACACGTTCCTCGGAAGTCCCCATCCTACTAGCCTCCACCTACCTCTTATCTGCCTACTTATGGCTATTTTACCGCCGGGTAGCACCACTACCGGTCTCTTCAATCTAACTTCTAGGCTATCGGACGTTACACATGTTACTATGCCCATTGTAACAGCTGTACCCACTGTCAACATTATAGGCTCACGGACCTTTATCGGCTCAACTTTTACTAGTTCTCTAGTTCCCACAACACGCTCAAGCAAACGATATTCTATTGAGAGACTGTATACGGGATCTGGAACGCTGTGTCCTATAACATTGCCTTGCAGAGCATCCCCCTTAGCAAGCGATGGATCTAGAGTCGTGCCTAAAGCTACAAGTCCGCCTGGCCTCGCTACATCGCTTTCGATGTCCCCATAGCGTATACTCACAATCTTCGTAGTTACGGGTATGTATTCGACCTTAGCACCTCTAATAACTCTTATCCCAGGTTTCAACTCAACTTCATCACCAATTCTGATCTCACCTTTTAGTAGTGAGCCGCCAACAACTCCACCTACCATCTTTTCTGGAGGAGTTCCTGGCCTGTTGACATCGAAACTTCTAGCGACGTACATCAATGCAGGTTTCGATAGATCACGTTGAGGTGTAGGGAACAACTTGTGCATGGCCATTAACAGGACGTCTATGTTGGTTTTATGCAGAGCACTAACAGGTATTATTGGAGCTTTGGCGTAGGAGGTATTGCTGAGGAACTCCACTATCTGTTCGTAGTTCTTCTTAGCTTCATCACGTGATACTACATCTACCTTGTTCTGAACTACTATTACATGCTTTACACCTATGATCTCTAGAGCCACTAAGTGTTCACGTGTCTGTGGCTGTGGACAGGGCTCGTTAGCTGCTACTACTAGAAGTGCCGCATCCATGAGAGCAGCTCCTGAGAGCATTGTAGCCATAAGCACTTCGTGCCCTGGGGCATCTACGTAAGAAACTCTTCTCAGCAACTTCGCTTCTGAGCCGTCAGGACACACTAGATCCCTGGTGTAGCCATCTGGCTCACCGAGATTTTCACAGAACGCTATATTTCCATCCGCATACCCTAATTTTATAGTCATAGACCTCCTCAATTCCTCGGAGTGTCTAGCAGTCCATATACCGGTGAGTGCTTGGACAAGCGTAGTTTTACCGTGATCTACATGACCTACAACACCTATATTCAGTTCAGGAATCATTCCTCTCACTACGACCCCCTTCTTAAGTATGCTATTTCAAATATGCTAATTTAGCTACGTTACATATCTTCTACGGCTCTGTAAAGTTCTATAATGATTTATTTCACTATGACAGTGTTGACCTGCACAATATCCTCAGATATAGTGTTGCCTCTCACAAGCTTTCTCCTTCTTTCACCTCTCTCTCTTGGTCTGAATCCAAGTCCTGAAGATAGCAATAGGTATCTCTTGACTGCACCAGGAACATCTGGCCTCATTGGGAAGCCTGCTATATCCGAGCCCCCACTTATCCTCAACTTTATACCTGGAAGCCCGACAACAGCACCCTCGATCGTATCACCTATTCTCAAACCTATGAATCTCTGCGCAGCATCTCCTCTGACCCTTATTTGGAACGAAGGCGCTCTTAGGATTTCGCCTAGAGCCTCTTGCTTACCTAGTTTCTCTCTCATGAATTCTGCGGGCACCTTAATCATCATCTTATCTAAAGAACTGTCCTCTTCATATCTCCCTGCAAGCTTAATCCTCTCACCTCCTATTCTATCCCTCCATATTCTGACGATCACGACCCCTAGCTCTGGATTGGTTAGTTTAACTATTTCAGGATGAACCTTTATCCGAGGCAGTTCGTATTGTTCCTTGTGCTTATCTGAATACTCAAGCTCATCGTCTCCTACTACCTTAACTGGCACAGCCCTTACACGCTTTACTGCAGGGTCTGCTATTACTACCTTAAATTCAGGCATACACTTTCACCCCTCTCTGCCGCTAGCCTCCTTCACCCGATCCGCCCTTAAATATCCTACGTAGCTCTTCTCAACGCCGCTTTTTCTGTCTTAACATTAAGAGCAAGGCACTGTAGTCAGGATTTTCTCTAGCTCTAATTTTGAGTATCTCCTCAAGCACCTCGACTTCATCCTCGGACAGCTCCGAGAAGTATTTGTCAAGCCATGTTTTGACATGACTTATATGTACGTCTGTGTACAAGATGTTTCCCTCCTTTATGTGCCTACCTACAAGCACATTACCTCTAATTGAGATTGCAACCTCGTCACCTTTCTTGGCCTCCTTGATAGTTCTCCCCATTTGCTGGATCTGCATTATCTCACCAATTCTTCTACCATCACTTCTCATCAAGGGATACCCCGGTCTGATTATCCCTGCGAGAACCTCTATTCCTACTATGGCAGGATCGCTTCTTCTGAATACAAACCCGGGTAGCAACCTTATTTTGGCTGGTCTAATGAGCTTTGCAAGCTCCATCTGTTTCTCTCGTTCTTTCTCTTCACGTACCCATTCTTCATAAGATTCTATGAGTCTGTATATTATGTTGTCTCGAAACAGCTTAACGCCCTCCTTCATTGCAAGCTCCTCCACACCTGGAAGAGGCTTTACGTTGAATAACAAGACTACCCCTAGGTACTTGTTCTCTTTAGCCACTACAGCAGCTTCCAAAACCTCTCTCTTCGTAAGCGGCCCAACATCAGCTAGTCTTACGGGTACCCCGTGTCTATTTAGAGCCTCGATCAATGCTTCTAGAACTCCTAGAGTATCTGCCTTCACTACAACTCCAAGTACGTCCTTACGGAATCTAAGCGAGCCCACCTCCTCCTCTACACGCTTCTTGTATTCATTAATCGACTCTTGACGTGGTATGACATAAAGTGGTGAGCCCGCTACTGCCTCATCGAGGTTTGGTGCCACTATTTTCACACCCGCTGCTGCAACTACTTCGTCAACTTGTGTGAACTCACCCTTCGCCACTCTGATATCCGTGAGGGGTTTAGGCATCAACAATGCTCTTATCTTCGTTACTATAGGCCCGTTAACTCCTTCAAGAACTATCGTGTCACCACGCCTAATGATCCCGTCGTATATTATTGCATCGATAGTTGTACCTAGACCCGGTTCTTCTTTAACCTCGAGAACAACACCCTTTGCTGGTCCTTCGGTGAACTTGAGTTTTCCGCTCATGTATTTCTGCGTCATACCTGCTAAGACAGCAAGTAGTTCTGGGATTCCTTCACCCGTTTTAGCCGATACTGGCACTATGGGTATAGTTCTAAGAAAGTCCCTAACTCTATCAAATCTCTCAGAGACAATTCCCCTCTGCGCTAACTGCCCTATGATGGTGTATATCCTGCGGTCGAGCTCGTCAAGCACCTTCTTGCTCTGATGGCGTGCTGACTCTATGAAAGGTGCGTCAGGGATGCTCTTCCATCCAGGGATCTTGTCGATCTTATTTGCAGCAACGACGAAAGGCACCTTTCGCTCCCTCAGTATCTCAATGCTTTCCACGGTCTGTGGCATAACCCCCTCGTTCACATCTATGACTAGTATAGCTATGTCAGCCACGCTACCTCCTCTTCTCCTAAGATTAGCAAACAGCTCATGTCCGGGGGTATCGATGAAGAGAAGCCCCGGAATTTCCAGTTTAAAGGGTATCATCTTCTTTAATGGCTCAGCTATCTTCTCTATAACAGATGCAGGCACAATACTCGCTCCGACATGCTGTGTCATCTCACCGGGCTCTTTCTTAACAACAGCCGTTCCACGAATTTTATCGAGCAGTGTGGTCTTTCCGTGGTCGACATGCCCTAATACAACAACTATGGGTTGTCGAAGTTTACGTTCTCTACTCTCCTTCATTACCAAATCCCTAGATCTCTATAACCCACAAGGAAGTTTATAACCTTGCCAAAATGGTGTTCTTAGAGACGTTTCCCTAAGTTAAAAATTCTTTTATCTTGCACCCCTACTCCTACGTAGTGTCCTTAAATAACGACGCGTCCAAGGAAGCCGCTTCGGGTCCCTACTAAGTTTAAAACTCTTGAAACATTTACTTGAACAGAACCATAGTATAGTACCGTCATTTCTCACGAACATGATCCCTGTTCCAGGCTCAATCTCACTACCACAGAAATTGCATATGCGAACCTCTGGCATTGTCCGCCTACCCCTATCTTCCCTAATTTCGCACAACACTTACTTAATATCAGCTTATAAATCCTTTGTATCATCTAGTCATTAGGGATCCGCCGAATGCCAAAGGTGATCGAGGTCAACAAAACTAAAGACTTTGAAGTTAACGTAATAGAGGAGATAGGTTTCCCTGCAGAGGTTGTGCAGATATTGGGGCGTACTGGGGTTACGGGCGAGGTAACGCAGGTCAGAGTTAGAATTCTCGAAGGCAGAGATAAAGGAAGGATCTTGACGCGTAACGTAAAAGGTCCAGTTCGTGTCGGTGATATCCTCATACTACGAGAAACTGAAAGAGAGGCACGTAAACTTACTGCTCGGAGATAGACAAAACAATTTGGTTGTTTAAACACTTAAAAATTAATTGCTTTTTACCTCTTGAAAGAAAAGAGTGTACCTTAGTGCAAACTCTTTTATGCTGCCTTGGTTCTTAGCTCATTAGCAGTTTTAATGAGCTCCTCCACTAGGTCGCGGGCACCGCCAGGGTCTATTATACACGCCGATGCTGCTGCTACCTCTATACCTGCCGCTTCGCCTAGCCTCTTCTTGCTTGGAACATAGAGGTAAGCAACTTTCTTCTCTTCACAGAGTAGTGGGAGGTGTGCCACGACCTCCGGAGGATCGACATCTTCTGCTATCAGTACTAGTTTACATAGACCTCTTTCTACACCCTTCGTAACCTCGTTAGTACCTTTCTTAATCTTACCACCGCTTTCACGTGCCCTCTTGAGAGCTTCATACGCCTTCTCTGCTACTTCCGGAGGTACTTCGAACCTCACGTAAAACGGTTTGCCTGAGGACATAGTTCATCCCCATCTCTTACGTGTCGTCCCTCCCACATTCTCGATACCCCCCTTAATTAATCTATTTGACTTGGCTATACATGTGCAAATATCAGTATAGGGGTTGGGTGTAGACTGTCTATTCTAGCAAACCCTAGTCTTATTAGTTGCACTACCTCACCTACGCTCAGTCGTTCGATGGAGCTCTCTACAAGACCTCTTATTTTCCTAAGCCTCAATCCTTCAGCTACATATAAACCGGCTTTAGCGGAATGCTCCTCTGCAACCCACTGAATAATTTGGGCTCCTACACTTCGGGCTTCAGATACATCGAAACTTTCTACTATAGCTTTTGCCTCACCTCTCTCAAGATCGATATCCTTGATAACTACATTAGCGAAGCCCATTAACCTCACAACGTCTCCCTTACCTAACTTCTCTAGATCTTCACGCTGGATGTAAACGCGCGGTGTAGTTATTGTATAAGTACGAGATCCTAAATTCGCAGAAGGGTGGAAGGGTAATACTATTTGATAAGGAAGCTTAAGATTTTCGAGTACCAAGAGTATGGGCTTAGCTACGAACATTATTCTCTTAGCTCTTTTATCTGCGATCCTCCTGTTTATAGCAGCTATATTATCCCAGCTAATCGTAGCATCACTGCTCTTAACACCGAGATTATTTATTATCTCGCGGATCGTATCCGATAATATTCCCCTCCTTCTAAGCGATGCTATAGTACCAAAGCGCGGATCATCTAAACCGAGAAATCTATGTGGATAACGGTTCAATAACTCCTTTATCCTAGATTTGCTGAGTATGAATCCTTCTAGGTTTACCCTACCAAGATTTATAACTTCGGGGTATCTCCATCCCATACGGCTGTATATGAATGATTGTTTCACAGTGTTAACCGCGTGCTCTCTTCCTCTTAGGATATGTGTTATACCCATGAAGTGATCGTCTACGGCTGCTGCAAAGTTGTACGTAGGCCATACTACATAACGCGACCCCGTCAGAGGATGCGGGTAGTTATCTGTATCGATAATTCTGAATGCTACCCAATCTATCACACTAGGATCGGGATGTTCTAGATCGGTCTTCACCCTAACGACCGCTTCACCCTCACCATAATATCCTTCGAGCATTTTATCCCATAGTTCTAAGGAGTCCTCCGAAGCCATGTTGCGATGAGGGCACGCTCTTCGCGCAGAACGGTACTTCCTAAATTCATCAGGAGTACAGAGGTCGACGTACGCACCTCCTATCTCAATAAGCTTCTTAGCAATACTGTAGTAAAGCTCCATTCTCAAACTTTGTATATACTCCTCATCCCAAGAAACTTCGAGCCATCTAAGATCATCGCGTATCCTCTGATATGCTTCGGGTATAGGTGTCTTTATTCTTGGGTCTGTATCTTCGAATCTAAGCACAAATTTGCCCTTGTACATCTTAGCGTAGAGGAAGCTCAGCAGTGCAGGTCTAGCATTACCTAAATGTATGAGGAAGTCCGGATTGGGTGCAAACCGAGTCTTCACATATCCCCATCTGTCTACATTAGGAAGCGGGGGCAGCGTCTTTTTCTTGACCTCACTCTTCTGTATTTCCACAGCACCTAGCTCCTTCAGCCTAGCAGAAATTTCGGCCAAACTGAGATTATTGACTTCTTTCACAACCTCTCTTACTATACTCACAATATCTCTAGCATAAGGTCTAAGCTCTGGTCTCTCCCCCATGATCTTGCTTATTACAGGTCCTTCTCGTGCCTTGCCATACTTAGCAGCATTCAGTAACGCATATTTGTAAGCTAATTTCTTAACCTCATCCGCAAAGGGGAACGAACTTGAACCTCCTGACATTTTCCTCACCGACTATCATCATTACATACTTCATGGGAACCGAAGGAACAATATCACTTACATAAACAACTATACCTCTTGTTCCAGCTCTTATACTTCGAACTTCTCGTTTCCGAGTTAATATGTAGAATACCCGATCCCTTTCACTGACCTTATCTCCCTCCCTCACGAGAGGAATTACAGAAGCGCCTGCTGCTTCTATTAACTTCACATTGGCGTTCTTACTCACGAAAAGATACTCTCTCGATGTAGGTGCGTAGATCAGAATACCCATCGTCGTGATGCCCTTAACTAGGTCTAGAGCTATATCCACCAACCGGTTGTATAGTATCTCCACAAATTTTCTTAACCCGCCACAATCATGAGGGTAAACAACTTCCTTCTCACTATCTACCCACACCACGTTTCTGGGATCAGCTACTTCGTTCGCGTTCTCAACACTTCTAATCTCTTCTTCGGGAAGATACGCTCTGGGAAACGACAACGTTTCTAGTACCTCCTCCTAATGAGATACTCTATCAATTCTTTATATAGC
>QMWT01000013.1 GCA_003661775.1 Thermoprotei archaeon | reverse complement strand
TAAATATCTATAATCAGTACTTATTGACGGCTTCTAGAGTAGAAAGCGCGGCATAGATAAGGTAAAGATAGGTATTAGTGACCGCTCTAAGATTGCTTATGTTTTTGGATGTTATTGATATTAGAAGATTCTTGTTCACTATCCTAACAGTTACGATGTTTCTTCCACTTCTATCGACGGGCGCTTTGCACTCGGCCTGCAAACTCTGATAGAGCGATTTGAGAAGCTTCCTCTCCGGTATCTCTATCGCTAGCTCTACCTTGTGCATAACTCTACCCTACCTACCCTGATTATAGGCCCTACACAAACTCCTTGATCGGTTCTAAAACGAACTTCTAAATAAGCTTCGGGTTTTGATATAACCTCGGCAATTATGTAAGGTCTTAAGGGTTTGGAGGAACCGAAAACATGAAAGTACAAACCCCGTGTAAAGCATTCGACTAACCTCTCAGAGGCTTTGTCCTCGGTGTACGATATGTATGCGTTGTAGTTACGTGTATCGAATCTTTGAACATGTTTAGCCTCTCTACTAAGCTTAACACCTTTGAGTACTATTCGACAGATCTTCTCTAAATTAAAGAGCTGAGCAGTCTTGGGAGTGAACACGAGACGATAGATATCGATAACGGCAGGGTTCCCTTTTCTGTTGCTCACTATAACTGCTCTATCGGCCCCAAGATCATGTGCAGCTATTGCAAGGTGAGCAAATGTTGCTTTACCTCTTGTGAACCTCAGTGATCCGGGGATCACACTGACTAAGTCCTTGATGAAACTTCGGGTACGTTGAGTGGGTCTGTGAGATGTTGTAATCAGTATCCGCGGCAAGGTAGCAACTTCTGCGTATTAGGACATGCTATGCTAAGCGATTATGAAGAATATTATCTTTTCTCACTCCAAGGTGTATATGCCGCGCCAGCCCAGATAATACCGCACTTTGGACACTGCCATATACCTACACTTATCCTCTTCATAACGCTCTTCTTGCCGCAGTAGGGACATGTGTACTCATTGTAGCGCCTTTCCATGACCTCTCTCCACTTCTTTCTAAGCGAAGAGCCGTATCTGGCCCCGAAACGCCCAGCTATGCCCACAACCTTCGTTCTGCCCATGGTTATCCACCTTCGGAGTTAATCCCTTCTTTCGCTCTTATATCCTTTGCGGCTTCCCTTATTGCTGTTATGAGCTTGGGAGCGTTGTTCAGAGCAAGTTCTATCGCTTTTTCAATCTCTGTTTCTGTGAGGTGATCTAGACCAGCCTTCTGTAACCCTGCTATGAGTCCTTCCTCTGTTACGGTTATAGAGAGCCTGGCACTGCTAAGAGCTTCTTCTTCCTGATTCGGGTCTACTACTAGGTAATTCCCTATCTTATATACCGAGACTGTTGTGACAAGCCTAGATATTGGTAACAGTCCTTGAGTCTCCTCGCGTTTTATTGTGACTTCTCCTGTCTCTTTATTGACGTCAATTGCTGGTATGCGTGTTGACATGAGCGCAGTCATGGAGGCGAGCATGCAAGCATCTATGAGGTTACCATCGTGGTCAAGTACATATATATCCAGCCATATTATCCAAACTTTTTTCCCTGGGATTATCGCTAGTTTATTCGTTTCTATCACACGTGGCTCTCTAAGAGAACGGTCTATGATTCTGGCGAGTTCTATGGCATTTTCATCCGGAGGCCCCGGTTCGAAGGAGGGTGAAGCAGCGGGTATGAACTCAGCATTTACTATGAGGACACCCTCATTAGGTGCGTCGGCGTAGGGCTGTCCGACCTCGAGTTTAACGCCCGCTAAGACCTGGGTATTGCCCAGCTTAACGTAAGCCGAACCTTCAGCGTTGGGGACGTAACCGGTTTTTATAGTGATCTCACGATATTCATCGAGTCTTCTCTTATCTATTCTTTGGCCTCTAGCAAGAAGATTTAGAATGGCATTGGCTTTGAGCTTCGGTATTATGGGTAATTCCGGAGTCACGGACATAGTTATCACTCCTCAACAACTGCGTACTTGTGTCTAAGCACTTCCTTCTGCATGTCGTAGATTCTCTTTATTCCTTGGAGAGCTAGCTTTAGAGCAACGCGGAATTCCTCGGGTGTAAGAACGCCATTGAGCTGTAGCAAGGTTATTCTGCCTAAACCTGGCATTGCTGCTACGGGCATGTCGGCTTCTCCATACATATCCTCATTTTCGTTTATATCTAGTACTATTATACCATCAACTTTGCCTACAGCGACTCCCGCTACTAGATCTCTCATGGGTATTCCAGCGTCAGCTAGTGCTAAAGCAGCTGCAGTTACACCAGCAGTTCTAGTGCCTCCATGTGCGTTTAGCACCTCTATGAAAATGTCTATTGTGGTTCTGGGATAGAGTTCCGTGAGGACTGCTGGTTCTAGTGCCTCTCTTATAACCTTTGATAGCTCGATTTCTCTCCTTGAAGGTGCAGGACTTTTTCTTTCGTGCGTTGAGAAGGATAGCATTCTATAACGACATCTTAGCACTGCGCGGTCAGGCAATGTCATATGTTTTGGCACTGCTTCGCGAGGACCGTAGACCGCTGCTAGCACCCAAGTATTTCCATACTTTACAAGCGCCGAGCCGTCGGCATTTTTAAGGACTCCAACTTCCATATCTATGGGCCTTAGTTCGTCTGGCCTTCTTCCATCGACTCTAAGTCCTTTTTCATCTATTAATTTAGGTTTCTCCTTTTCCGCCGCCACTCCCAATCAACCCACGTTTAATTTTTTGCTCTATGATGAACTCTTTAATCCTCTCGGTTAATCCTTGTGTATGTGCCTCGCGCTCTATCTTCTTAATTGCCAAGATCGCTATTGCTTCGCGTTCCGGATCAGGACATCGCAGTAATATTCTACCGTTATTGCCCACCACTATCTGGCACCTAGTCTCCTCCTGTAACATGCTTAACATTGATTTCCTCCTGCCTACTACACGGGGAACACGGGAGGGTTTTATCTCGATCAGTACTCCTTCAACTACTTTTCCGAGACCTTTCTCTTGTACTGTTAGTAGAGGATCACGTCCTCTATCGAATTGTGCTATTTTCGCCAGTATGACGTCGCCTATGTTCAGGTACTTGGAGAGTTCCTCTGACGGGTTGTAGGGTTTTCCTAGATAATCGGAGGCGTTCAATACTGCGGGGAATGGTGCTCGTATATCTACGAGCCACGAAGTTACGCCTATGTCGATCACTATTCCTATGACCAGGTCACCTACTTTTGGATAGTAACAGCCTTCTAGCGGTATGAGACCTAATTTTGTAGTTCGATCGTCTTTCTCTATGGTGACAAGACCAATTACTGTAGCAACAACACGATTCCCGATACGCTTTAGGTAGGGAGTGGCTATCTCGAAGTTGTTGCCCTCAGCTATGACATCCCCGGGAAAGACCATCGCTCTATTTTCTACAAGGAGCTTGCTCATTTCGTTATTTCACCTGTAGTACTTTAACGTAAACATTTCCCTTAGTGAGCTGGTTAAGTCTATCTATGGCTTCGGCCTGCATGCCTGCTGGGATCTCGATCTCTGCTATTAGTGAACCATCTGCGAGCCACGTAGTTTTCTTAACATCGCCCATCCTCGTTAATTGTGAGTACACACGTGATGAATACTGAGCTGGTATACGTACGTGTAGGAGCGCCTTGGCTATTTTTATAGGTAGTATTCTTGAGATGGCCTTAACGATCTTGGGTACCTGCTCCTCAACACTCTTGTAAAGATCTATGCTGACACGAGCTTCCTCCATCGCTTTCTCTATTCGTGTTGGAGGTATGGGTGTGTTGGTTCTAGGGTCTACAGCACTTCTTGCTATGTAATTTACTATCTGCTTTTTCTTCATCTCAAGTAGTTCACGTCGTTGCTCTGTAGTGAGCTGCAGTTCGCCCTTCCTAATTATTTCCTCTGAGATCTTTCGTATATCGTCGGTTCCAAAAATTCCACGTAATTCCTCAGGTGATGCTTTAAGTCCTTTTCTGACATCCTTATAAACGAAGTCTCCTACCAGGATTTCGTCTATGGGTATCTTATCCCCTTCACGAAATCTGTATGCTAATTGTGGTTTGACAAGTATCTCAAATTTCTTTCCCCTAACTACCAGCCTTGCCACTACGTACTCATGCTTTCGAGTCAAGATGTCACCCGAGCTTCTTCTAACAACTTCATGAGTTCGTCGGGAGCGAGTTTTCTGAATACCCTCTCTTCGGAGTCTATGTATCCTACCTCGACCTTCTCAACAGTTAAGGGCTCCTCTACTGCAGCTCTTAAAGCCCTTAAACCTAGAATCATCAAGTCTTTAAGACTTAGGTCTTGCTTATAATATTTCTCCAAGAAACTAGTTGAGGATTGCTCTCCGGAACCTGCCGCAACAGCATGGTACTTAAAATAGAGTCCACTAGGCTCTGTTCTAAATAGCTGGACACCTTTTCTGTCTACACCCGCTATTATCAGTGAAACGCCGAATGGTCTTACTCCGCCTTGCTGCGTATACGCTTGTTTAATGTCACAAACGTTTTTGACGAGGAGCTCAACATCTATCGGTTCGTCATATATAAGCCTATACCTCATGGTTATGAGTCTTGCATAGTCTATAAGCACTCTCCCATCGTGGCCAAGACCCGAGAATGTGGCTCCTATATGCGTATCAACTACGAATATTTTCTCGAGGTTAAGTACATCGTGAAGAGGCGAAACCTTTCTTCTTTCAGCGATTATTACGGCACCATGTTTGCTCTTGAGTCCTATGGAGGTCCAGCCTCTTCTGACAGCTTCTGTCGCATATTCTACCTGGTATAGCTTTCCATCAGGAGAAAATATCGTCAGCGCTCTATCGTATCCCATGGCTGCTGGCGCGAATGCCACTTTGTATACACCCGATTAGACTTGTCCTAGGTGGCTCTAAAATGTCTTAGGATTTGTCAGCCGAAGTCAGCGGGTAGTCTCTTCATCACGTCCTGCAGCTACAGCCGGGAGATTCATCATTCGGAGCTCGGAAATTCCCTATGCAAGGTAATAAAGGTTCTCCTACCAGTTTACGAAAATGCTATATATCTAGCATGTGGGGGAATTACATGAGTTGGGTGAATCTGTTGAATAGTGCACGTGACGTACTCGAAAGTGTTATCCGTCGCGTGTCTGTGTTTAAGAATAGAGAAGTCCTATATCCCGAGTATGTACCCGAAGAGTTGCCGCATAGAGAGAACCAATTGCGCCAGCTAGGCGAGATATTCAAGTATATGTTAATAAATCCAGGTAGCGTGAGCCAGAGGGCTTTACTTGTTGGCGGTATAGGTACCGGTAAGACTGTTACTGCACGTGTATTTGGGCGTGAAATGAGGCGATTGGCGCGTGAACGGGGTATAGACCTAAGATATGTGCACATAAACTGCCATAGGGATAGAACGCTGTACGAAGTAGTATGTGAGTTGGCGAGGCAGATAGGCGCACCTATACCTCTCAGAGGGCTTTCGCCACGTGAAATTATGTTAGCGTTATTGAATTATCTTGAGAGAAGGAACATTTATGCTATTGTCACGCTGGATGAGTTCGACTATTTCATTAATGTAGCAGGCAACGACGCGGTCTACTTCATAGTTAGGCTATACGATGAGTACCAAGAGCTTAGGAAGAGGCTTAACTTCATATTCATAGCGAGGGATATAGGGAGCATACACAGACTCGATCCAGCTACGGAGAGCTACATGATGAAACACGTCATAGTGTTTGAAAAATATCGCTCAAATGAGCTTTACGATATATTGGATAGTAGAAGGAAGAAGGCCTTTCATGAAGGAACCGTTGACGATGAGGTAATAAAGTACATCGCTGATGTTGAAGGTGTTGACCGTGGAGGTGAGGGCAATGCAAGAGCAGCGATAGAGGCGTTGTTGTTAGCCGGCGAAGCCGCAGATCATGAGGGTGCGCATAAGGTTACTATAGCGCATGTACGTAAAGCGCTTAGCAATGTGCAACCCGATATAGTTAGGATATCTGAGATCCTTCCATATCTTCAACTTCATGAACTGCTGATTCTTAAGGCCGCGGTTTCATTACTAAAGAGAAGAAGTGAACCATATGTGAGAATAGGTGAAGTTGAGGAAGAGTACAGAACACTATGCCAGCTAATAGGGGAGGAGCCTCGTAGGCACACACAAGTATACGAATACGTAAATAACTTGAAGAAAATGGGGGTCATAGAGGCGCGTGTATCTGGAAAAGGATTTCGTGGAAGAACTACACTAATTTCCATAATAGCGCCTCTAGACGCTCTGGAAAAACAAATTAATGAAATCATTGATAGACAGCTAAAGATAAGGTGACACTTTATATCACTCGCCTAATGTGAAGGGATGCAGTGTTGGAAAGGGTTGACTGGTCATTATTATCTAGACCATGTTTCTGGAAAATCGTGAAGGTCTTGGTACAGAAAGGAGAAGTCAATCTCTCTTACTTACTGCACGAAACTATGCTTAACTACAACATCTTGAAGAGATGTCTGGAAGATATGGAGAGAGTAGGAATTGTGAATACGCTTCGCATTGGTAGACTTAAGATAATAGGTCTTAATTGGAATAATAAGTTAACACCTACGCTTTACGACCTTGTAAGGGTGATGGACGAAAATTTGAAGATTTGAGGTAAGGTATTACTTGGTATTACTTCTTTACATAATCTACTGCTTGCTCTTACCTATGTAGGAGAGAAGTCCTCCACCCTTTTTGCGCGTAGCTCTATGTTTAACCTTGCTTCCCTCTTCAGCGTTTTCTCCGCTCTCCTTCCTTGGCACATAATGTTCTTCTGCTTTTCTTGCCACTTCGCTCTGCTTTCGTTTCAATTCCTCTAAATAACGCATTACCAGCGTCTTATTAGGACCTGCTAGGAACTCTATCATTTTCTCGCTGAGTTTTAGACCTAAGGCTAGTTTTGCTGCATACTTAGGGTTTAAGGTGAATATTATTTTCAGAAGGGGTATTACATCGTTTTTTGCCGTAGTAGTTGATACATGGAGATGAGATGCTATGATAGAGGCTAAATCATCTCTTACGGCTCTAGTCTCACGGGTTCTGGCCATCAGAAGCAGTTTCTGAGGAAAGCTATACTTAGTCCACCTATACTTGTCACGGGGATTATTTTGAGCGGCCATAGCTACCCCAGCTGTCATCAGATCTACGGCATAGGCAAGTAAATCCCAGTCCCCACTGCGCACTATCCTTCCAAGGTATACATCAGCCCTACTTAGGGCTTCGTAGGCTCTCCAGAGATCCTCAACATCGGTGTATTGGTTTGGAAGATTCTCGTGAATCCATAGCATTGCTTGTTCATAGTCTAGTTGTGACTGTGATAAGCTTATCTTTGCCTGCCAACAATATTTTGCTGAGAACATGTTTCTTAGCGTCTCAAATGGGTTATGCTCACGATCTCTCGGTCTTAGTAGAGTCTTTGCAACATCAAGAGTTACTCTCCTAAATCCTATTGCTAATGCTTCTAAATCGTTGATAGCGCTTCTGAGATCTCCCTCAGATTTCTCGGCAATGTAATTCAGTGCGTCATCCTCACATATTATGTTCTCTGCCTCACATATTCTCCTCAAGACCCTAACTACGTCTCTCTTACTTAATCTCTTGAATTCTATAAGTTCAGCATTTCCTCTCAGGGGTCTTAATGCGGGGTCCCAAGGATCGTTGGCCGTCATGACTACAGGATTGTTAGTATTCCTTACGAGTCTTAGAACAGCTTCTAAACCTCCAACGTCTTCTCGACCTGAAATACCGTCAACTTCGTCTAGCAGGATTATCCTTCCTCGCTTCCCGAAGAGCGTAGAAGCACGAGAAGCTCTCATAGCGATTCTCTCTATGTCGCTAGCCCTACGAAAATCGCTTGCATTCATTTCAAGAACATCATACCCAAATTCATTAGCAGCAGCTTCGACTAGACTCGTCTTCCCGCAGCCTGGAGGGCCGTATAGTAAGGCTGCTTTCTTCTTCACGTTGGGCCAACTCTTAAGCCAGGAAACAAATTTCGACTTCGCTTCATCTTGGTTTACTACTTCGGCTATACGTTTGGGTCTGTATTTTACTACCCATGGAACTCTCCGGGGAGATGACGACATGGAGTTAAAACCCTCATAGCTTTATATTGTACCTTCTTCCCAGGAGAGCCAAACGTGCTAATAGTGCGCTTAGCTGAATTTCGTCGTCGGCGCCTTCTACTATTCGGAATTGGATTTCTCCTATGTAGTCAGCTATGATCACCCGCATCTCTTCGGGTAAGGGTAAATCAGCTGAGAATATCTCACGATGCATTTGCTTGAGTACATCTGTACCTGATAAGCCGTAATTAACCATTAGATTACGTAGCCTCTCGCGTGCTTCAACAAACTTTCCGTTTAGCGCTAATTTGATTATTTCTCTTACTTCTCTTGGATGGGCAAGTCCTACAACTTTGTAGACGGTACTTATCGTTATATGACCTAAGGCTGCAGCTGCTTGCAAGATATTTATTGCTCGTCTTAAGTCTCCTCCGCCGATTTCGTATATGACTTCTAAAGCCTCTTCATCATATGTACACTTTTCCTGCTCGCATATCCACTTGAGTCTGGCGATCACATCCTCTTTACGTAGTGGTGTGAATCTGAATACAGCGCATCTCGATTGTATGGGCTCTATAATCTTACTTGGATAATTAGCTATCAATATGAAGCGTGTGTTATCGGCATACATCTCCATGAGCCTTCTAAGAGCTTGTTGCGCATCTGCAGTCATATTGTCCGCTTCGTCTAGCAACACTATTTTGAAAGGTACGTGTCCAGGAAGTTTGCTTCGTGAAAACTCCTTAACTTTAGTTCTTATAACTCCAATACCTCTTTCATCGCTGGCATTAAGTTCGAGAACATACTTACGCCATTCTTCGCCATATAGATCGTATGAGAGTGCTAAGGCGGCAGTGGTTTTTCCTGTACCAGGTGGTCCTGCAAATAGCAGGTGGGGCATGTTCTTCTCTTCAACGAATTTCATTAGCCTCTTTACGATCTCTTCTTGGTTCACCATATCTTTGAGTGAGCGCGGTCTATATTTCTCTGCCCAAAGAATCTCCTCAATGGCGCTACTCAATTTTCAATACCCCGTGGAAATTTGTAGCCTTGGTAGCTCTATAAAGTATTCGACGAGGCTGTATTTTCGGCGAGGAGTAGGAAGATTTGTAGGCCTGCTTAGCAATATATCAATGGATCAGGGGTAAGGATAGTGTGTAATATCGTTACAAAGATGCAGTTGCTCGAGATAGCATACATGTTGAGGCCAGTTGATGTAGCTGTTATAAGAACTTACAAAAGTATACCGATTATCGAAGAGAATCTAGTTAGAGGCACGGAGATAAAGGTGCCCTTCTGGTTAGCTAAGGTTCTGGAAGAGGAAGGTATTGTTGAAATAAGGGAGCCGGCTCAGAAAGAAAGTGATGTTCGCAAGGTCAAATTTTTACAGATGCAACAACGGAATTTGCCTATAAAGATCGACGAATTCTTCTATATCAAGATATCCAGATGGTTAAGAGATCTTGAGAGACATGGTAAGAACCAAGCTGATGTAGGGGTTCTAACGCTTGCAGAGAAGGTGCGGCGGGATCTTCACGATCTGTACAGAATGAGGTTGAACAAGCTAGTGATGGCGATAATGCTAGGCCACACTCATTCTATTGAGAGAAATTTGAGTAATGAGGAGAGGTTGATTGTATCAATTCTTGGTCGAAGCATACGTGAATGGACAAAGCATCTAGGCGTAGAGGTGTGAAAGATATGGAGAGTTCACTCGTAGTAGAGGAGGTGAAAGAAGAGGGTTCCGAGTACGAAGATCTAATAGAAGTTATAACAGAATTCCTCAAGTTCTTCAAAGATCCTCTTAGTGGTAAGTACAAGTATCGCGAAGCTATAAGAGAGATGATAATAGAGGGGCGTGACTATGTAGTGATAGACTTTAATGACCTGCTTAAACACGACGAGAATGTAGCGAATATGTTAATAAATAAGCCTGATGAGGTCATACCTCTGTTTTCGGAAGCTATAAGACGTGTAGTGGAGCTTGAATATCCGGAGTATCTTGAAAAAGTTGGATCTTTTCAGCCTCGTTTTGTGAACATACCTAATCTCATCAAAATACGAGAGCTTAGGAGTGACCATGTTGGTAAACTGATAGCTCTTGAAGGTATAGTAGTTAGAGCCTCACCGCCGCGTCAGAAGCTGGTGAAAGCTACGTTCATTCACGAGGCATGTGGCAGGGAGCTCCAGGTAGATGTGAAGGGTGATTTCATAGAGAAGCCAACGGTGTGTCCCTACTGCGGTAAGAGCGGAGGTTTTAGACTTGTAGGGGAGCGCTCCACATATGTAGATTTCCAAAGGATAGTAGTTCAGGAGAGGCCGGAGGAGGTACCTTCGGGGCAGCTACCGCGTTCTGTAGAGGCTGATGTTGTAGGTTCCTTAGTTGATGTAGTGAGACCTGGTGATAGGGCGACGGTTGTAGGTATACTCAGAATAAGGGGAACTCAGGGTCAAAGGCGTGCTAAAGCGGTGTACGATCTCTATGTAGATGTTAACAACATCGTTGTTTCTCAAAGGCTTCTTGAAGAAATAGAGATAACTGAAGAAGATGAAAGGAGGATCTTGGAACTTGCACGGGATCCTATGATAAGAAGAAAGATTATAGCCTCCATAGCCCCTGCGATTCATGGTTTATGGGATGTTAAGGAGGCGATAGCGCTCCTCCTCTTTGGTGGCGTGCCTAAGGTTCTTCTTGACGGGACAAGGATTAGAGGGGATATACATGTGTTGCTCATAGGTGATCCGGGAACCGCTAAGTCTCAACTACTGCAATTCGTTGCACGTATTGCTCCTCGAGCTGTTTACACAACTGGCAAGGGGTCTACGGCCGCTGGCCTCACCGCAGCGGTTGTCCGGGATAAGCAAAGTGGTGAATACTATCTTGAAGCAGGAGCGTTGGTGCTTGCAGATGGGGGTGTTGCCTGTATAGACGAGATCGATAAGATGCGTGAAGAGGATCGAGTAGTCATTCACGAAGCGATGGAGCAGCAAACTGTCAGCATAGCCAAGGCAGGGATTGTGGCTAGATTAAATGCGAGGACCTCTATTCTCGCTGCAGGTAATCCAAAGTATGGTAGGTATATATCAAACCGTTCGATCTCGGAGAATGTGAATTTGCCGCCAACAATACTGTCACGATTTGACTTAATATTTGTGTTGAGGGATACCCCTGATGTTGAGAGAGACCGAAGTTTAGCAATGCACATAGCATCGGTTCATGGCGAACCCGAAACTGTGAAACCTCCGCTTGATGCCGAAACTTTGAGGAAGTATATAGCTTATGCACGTAAATACGTTAAACCGGTACTTGACCCTAAGGCTAAGGAGATGCTATCTAATTTCTTTGTTGAGATGCGTAAGAAGAGTCTTGAAAACCCTGATGCACCTATAACCATCACAGCTCGTCAACTCGAAGCTCTTATAAGACTTGCTGAAGCACATGCAAGAATGGCCCTTAAGCAGAGAGTGACTGAGGAAGATGCTGCTGAAGCAATAAGGCTTATGCTGAGCATGTTACAGAGTGTAGGTATCGATGTAGAAAGTGGTGAGATAGATGTTGACGTTATCATGACAGGCAAGCCGAAGTCAAAGAGAGAAAAGCTGGTAGTCCTCGATGAGATTATAAGAGAGCTAGAGAACGAGGAGGGCTGTGCTAAGATAAAGAAGATCGTTGCTAAAGCTAAGGAGCGCGGGATAGATGAGGCGTTTGTAGAGGAGACGTTAAGGCGTATGAGGCGTGAGGGCCTGCTTTTTGAGGTGCGTGAGGGCTGCTTTGCGCATGTAATGTAGATGTGCAAGAGACGCTTCATGAATATTTTTGAGCTCCCGTTTAGAGGTGCGAAGAGGTGTTATGCTTGAGTGTGTGTGAACGCTACGTGGTTAAGGTAGGTGACAAAGAGATAGAGATAGATGAGGAGGTAGTGAAGATACTCAATGCTTATGCTAGGACTGAAATGACATTAGAGCAGTTAGCAGAAGCTCTAGGTATTGACAGTTGGATGGAGGCGTACGAGTTTGTAAAGAAGGTTCCATCGTGGATCCTATGGGTTCCGGCGACACTCTGGAAACGTGAACTCGCGAAGTGTAAAGAGGCTCAGGAGATAAGGGTCATTAAAATATAATTAGCATGTGTATTAAGGCAAGTAACGCAATTCTATTATTCATTATTGCAACCAAGCCCTGTTCTCGCATGAATAGTAATGAGCTAAACTTATAAGCAGCACTGTCTTAATCTAGAAGTCTGGTTTGGGGCCGTCGTCTAGCCTGGCTAGGATGCCAGCCTGGGGAAGACCCCGCCGGAGCTGGTCTCCGGAGCGCTGGTGGTCCCGGGTTCAAATCCCGGCGGCCCCACCACCTCTTTTCACCATAAAACCTCATTCGAAACTTTCAGATTCATCGTAAATTAATCATGAACTCTGAAGCCATTATCTCATATCAAAATGGTTTAAGATGTGAAACTCGTACTTTGTTACACAAACAAACTACTCTGATAAAGGTAAGGCTTTTTCTTATAGGATAGAGGGGGTTGCCCGAAACTATTCGAGAACCTCGTAAGGTAATACTGGGGGTATCACTATAGGGGGGTATGAGGCGAGATATTGTGTGGGGGTTGAAAGTTCATGCCGGTGGTATTTATCTGCTCTAACTGTGGTCATGTATTATATGTGTTTAATCGTGCTGGGCAAGACTACTATGGTATTCCCACGCCTTCCGAATTAAGTTCAAGAATAGGAGGTGTGTGTCCTTACTGTGGAAAAACGATAGTTTTGAAACCTTCTCTCTCAAACATTGGTATCAGGATCAGAGGAGGCGGTATAGATATCAAGAACGAGGTTTCGGTAGGTGAAGTCCTTAACCCACTGCCTAAATGATTCCAACACATCTTTCCCTGAAATCTCTGCAACATGTTTCTCGGCCTCAGCGAGAGTATGCACAACCGCTCTCACGCTACCTATACTTAATATATTCTCTATTGTTGGTATGATGACCTCGGCAAATTCGTGTTCAAGACACCTCTTTCTCTTCCTAATTACGTGAAGGTAGCCATTTTCGTCTATCCAAGGTCCTGCGAGAATACGTCCGAGATTTTTCTCGATGAAGCGCACACTGTTCTCAAAATCAAGAGCGGATGGCCCTCTGAATACTTCGTAGCAATCAGCGAGCAGGTGGGCTAACTCGAAAGCTATGATAGCGATCTTTCTCTCATCACTCCAAGAATCGTGGTACAAAACAGCATATCTCCTCTCCTTGAGTATCTGAGATATGACCTTTTCAATTCTTCTTAGTTGACCCCATATAGTTTCAGGCGAGGTTTTTTCACATAATCCTACTATCACTGCTATGAAAGTACTACCTCTTTTCCTAAACTCCTCATCCGCTAAATAACCTTCGAGCTTCTCGCCTTTACGATATATATGGAAGAATTCTCGAGAAGGTTTGTGCAGAAATAAGTTTGATGCTAACACAAATATTGAAAGCGAACGTAGCGAAAGAGCTGCGGCAGCATTACGTTTAGAGTCAACAGGATCTACCACTATCAATGGAGATTTTTCGAAGACCTTAAGACACTCCTCTTCGTTGCTATAGTGGCCCTCTAGGTCTATGCATGTCTTAAAAGGTCTCCATTGACGAGAAGACTTCAACACGTTGATGAAAGACCCGTAGTAGGCTATGAGAAGTTCGGTTAAATAACCTGAAAACCCCCGGATTCTGATCTCAGCACCGTAGATGCCTAAAGCCTTGAGGAAGGACTTAAGAAGCCTTACCTCATCTCTCTGTTCAGCGCTAAGTTTGTTCAGTATGTAGTTCGTGTGTAGAGGTGTACGATCAACAGAAGTCAAGAACTTAACCTCGTTGTTTCTCATCAGCGGTCTGAATGAGGGAACAACATTTATGTCTAAACCTTTGACATTGATAATTAAGTAAGGATGTTCGGCGTACTCGGTATAATTCGGAAGATCTTTTAAACAAGTTCGCAGCCAAGTGACAAAGTTTGTTAGTATCTGAGATGGATCCAAGGTGCACGTAGGGTTGAAAATCACAAAGATGTCTATATCTGCTTCACCGCTTAGGAATGTGTCTTTAGCTACGGATCCTTGTAGAGACACCTCGAAACATTCTTCGTTAACATAGTTTTTCAAACATGCGGTAACTCTATTCTTGATATATTCAAAGATTTTTCTCAATCTTTTCCGTTCTTCACCGCTAGGCCTTATCTTTTCCAATACTTCTGTGAGTATGTTGTTAATAATATCCTCTTTCCTATCCCTAATATTGTTCATGTTTGTATTAATGTTCAAATCTATTCACGCTAACGTTACATTGAATAGGTCATGGTATATAGGCCCGCGCGGGGTTAGAATGCTTCTTTTCAACTTTATTGTTGTGACGGGAGTTACGCCAAAATCCTCGTCCTGCAGTTCTGATATAAGTGTTGAGAGTTTGGCGAATAAATGCGAAGATTTAACTCGTGCTAATGTGATATGCGGAACAAATTGATGTTCATCTGGTTTGATATCTCTTAATCCATGTTCTACAATGGCTTTATCTATAATTGATCTGATTCTCTTCAGCTCTTCTGCTCCTTCAGTTATGCCCGCCCAAATTACGCGAGGTCTTGTAATTGAGGGAAAGGCTCCTACACCTTTAACCCTAATGTTAAACCTCTTTATGCTCTTTAACTCCGTCAGAATTCTCTTCACTTCTTCTACACTATGTTGAGAGATTTCGCCTAGAAATCTCAATGTCAAGTGTATGTTCTCATCTTCAACAGGTTTTATCCCTGCTCCTACACCTGCTATATAGTTCTTGACTTCGATTAGCTTCTTGAGCACAGCTGGATCCTCTATCTCTATTGCTATGAATGTCCTAAGCATTGAGCTCACCTCTTTAGGTTCCCGCAACTAACTTTCTAATAGATGGAGGTAAATAGGGTAATCCTCTAGTTAAGAGATCGGGATGAGGCAGTGTACAAGAAGCACCTGTCTAAAAAAGAGAAGAAGGAGTTAGTCAGGAAACTCGCATCTTCGGGTTTAACAAGATTTGCTGAATTGTTCAAACAATGTGAAATAGCCATTCTTCTTGACTATGATAAGTTTGCGATCTATGTAGCAGACGGTGTGCCAGTTTTATTCAGGAGAGTTGGTGATGATAGATTTTACCCTACGCTATACATACTAAATGTAATGCTTAATCGTGGTGAGGCGCCTCCTATACCTTCACTTGTTGTAGATCAAGGTGCTGTAAAACCCCTGCTGAACGGGGCAGATGTCATGGCTCCTGGTGTAACCAAGTTTACGAAAGAGTTCGAAGAAGGTGAGGTAGTTGCAGTTCTCGAACCAGACGAAAAATACTTCATAGTTGTGGGCTACGCTTTAATGAGTTCAGCAAAGGCGCGGTCGGTTCAAAGAGGCAAAGTTGTTAAGAACGTTCATAGACTTAACGACGTTATATGGAGAGAATGTTTGAATATAATTAAGAGAAACGTATGAGTTCACATCTTAAGTGAAAGGAACGCACGATCTTCAACTATTTCTATGGTTAATATCACGGCGGGATTATGGAAATCTGCTTCGCCCAGACCACACTTTTCAATGAATTCTCCGACATAACGCTCTAAGTTCTTGCATGAATCTATGTACGCACCTCTCTTGCGGCACGATATGTAGAATGTTGTTGGAAACTTCCTAACCTTTTTTATCATTAGCTCGTATGCTGCCTTCTTCACATGTTCATAGCTGGCCTTCGTAACAATGTGAATCGGGATGACACGTTTAGCGTATGCAGAGAATTTTAGGATTCTGCTCGCAAGAAAGTCTGGATCCTTACCTCCTTTGACTATTATGAATCCTTTTCGCTGATATATTGCAACCTCAACAATAGGATCTATGGGGTATAGGAGGTTAAGTACTTCGTCTGCTAGAGCTTTCTCCTTACCTATATCAGTAGTTATGAGGAGTCTAGGCTCAGGAGCCAGTTTTTGATTATCTCTCACTACGCTCGTGCCTCATCACTGCCTGTTTATCAAGTATGACATATCTTCTTAATGTTTATAAGTTTCTATATAATTACGACAGTGTGGCTGTGCGGGGGTGCCCGAGCCAGGTCAAAGGGGTCGGGCTTAGGCCCCGATGGCGTAGGCCTGCGTG
>QMWT01000012.1 GCA_003661775.1 Thermoprotei archaeon | reverse complement strand
CAGCAGCTATACATGTTATATGCCCGTAGATGTTGTGATGGTATTTATCGCTGGTTAAAGCATTCTCATTTTGCGCAAAATAAATTCCGGTCTTCCATCACCATTCACATCGCCTATCCTTATTATTCTAGCAGCGTAGTTGCCTAAATCAATTATTTTATAAACTCGCGCTTTAGGGCAAGCTCGTCCTTAAAAGGAGATGGTTTTACATCCACCGCCACATTTTCTATAGCTTTGTTACATACTTTGAGACTTTTTATGTAAATAGTTCCTTTCCCTGACCAACGATGTACAAACTCATATAGTTGGAGCCTTTGAGTGTTTTGAAAAGCTAAAAACTCTTTTCCAGTCGCTACAACCGGCTAAAGCTATGTCACCACACCTAACTTTGCCAAGATTTATACATGGTTTATAGCTGCGACACCAATCTGCTCTATAAAATGCTTCGCCATTATCTCCCCATAACCATTTATTGAATGAAAGTTCTATTGGATTAAAATCCTTGTCCAGCAGTTCAACTCTCACTAGGAGTCCATCAATTCCTCCTTCTTGGGATTAAATCTATTTGTAGTAAAGCAGTACTTAACAAGAACCTCAACTAAATAGTAATCATTTTCTTCCACCCTTATCAAAGGCTTGTACAGTAAAGTCCAACGGCTTTTCCTATTACTCTTCATGGCAATTCCCATTCCTTCTACGTAGTCAACCTTGGGTGTTACTTCTGAATGCTTAATGAAGATCCAGTAAGTTAAACCGTCCGAAAATCGAGATTATAAGTGTTGTTTATCTCGAATATGGGTAGGTCAACTTTATGTAAATATAGAATATCATTGAAGCTCAAGGGGTCACCCTAACGAAATTCTTGGAATTCGTACATGGTTAACTATCCCTCTACGAAAGCTTCGCAATCTTCCATAATTAGGTTTCTAACATTTTCAATCGCTATAGGTGTTCCATCTCTTGAAACTATGCTAATTCTTGACAACTTGATATTCAATACATTCGAAATCGTAGCTCCCTTATCAGCCTGTATCTTCACGTTCTCCATGATAATGTCGTTAATGGGCATCTCAGGTAGACCTGCTAATCTAATTGCTTGGCCAGCGCCGCGACATACAATATTTTGTATACGTATTCCTCTTATGACTGGTGTTCTTTCTGATACTGGTTCCGGAGGTACTCGTTCATAAAACATATCTATGACTATGGCTTCGTGAACTATGTCTTTCATAACAATGTTTCTCACATAAACATTCTCGACAACTCCTCCCCTTCCTCTAGCCGTCTTTATCCTTATACCCTTCTCTGTCCCTTCGAAGAGACAATTCTCCACAGCTACATTCTTAACACCTCCAGACATCTCACTGCCAATAACAACCCCACCGTGTCCCTTCTTCATGACGCAGTTGAATACGTGCACATTCGTTGTCGGTATCCCTATCTTCCTACCCTCTTCATTTTTACCTGATTTCAGCACTACGCAGTCATCGCCTACATCTATTGTACAGCCACGGATAGTTACATCGCTTGAAGAGTCTACTACAATTCCGTCGGTGTTCGGCGAGTACTCTGGTGCGTCGATTTTAACATTTTCAATCATTACATGTTTTGAGTACAGTATGTGTATGTTCCACATAGGAGAGTTCCTGAAGGTTATACCATGTATGTATACGTTCTCTGCGTTGAAGAGCTGTAGAAGCTGAGGTCTAAAGAACTCCCTGTACTGTTCACACATTTCTTTTGAAGGCTTCAAACCCTTCGACTTGAACTCTTTGTAGAGTTTATAGCCTTCGAAGGCTTTTCTGCTTGGCCACCACGTGCCGGTTTCCTCATCGACATAACCCTCGCCTGACTCTACAAGTTTTCTCCACATATCCTTGGTTACCCTTGACTTTTTTATATACCACCACTTCCAACCATCACCGTCTATAACCCCCTCGCCAATTATAGCAACATTCTTGATATCCTTCCCAAATACGAATGGCGACACCTGACACATATGGAGTCCTTCTCTCCTTGTTTCGACTATGGGATAGCTGCTGTACATAGGAAGAAATTCTAACACAGCTCCGCTCTCAATGAGGAGCACAACACCACTTTTTAGATTCAATGGAGACGTGAGCAGATACTTGCCAGAAGGTATGTAGGCAATAGCTCTTTTTCTCGATGCTTCAGTAATAGCCAAATTGATAGCTTCTGAACTGTCTTCAGCTCCTCTAGGATCTGCTCCAAAATCTAACACACTCAGTTTCTGTGTAGCAATAAGTGATAACATGTCAAAATCCCTCATACTTACTCAAGGTACAGAAGTATTTAAGGGCCGTCTATTGGAAATGGTCAGCATCGTAGACATAAAACATTACTAACATGGTCAAAATCTGAATAAGTATATTTCTATTTCAAGCACGTACCTTAATGGCGCTTGCGCTAGGTGTAGAATTTTGAATGCGATCGGAGCAGCTGTTGTTGGTCTCGGTAGTATAGGTCGTAAACATGTGGAAAGTTTAAAAGAACTTGAACTAGAGGGATTTGGAGTTAAATTAGTAGGAGTTATGGATGTAATGAAGGCAAAGGTAGATGAATACTCTTCTAAGTATCACTGTAAAGGATACTACTCGTATGACGAGATTGTGAAAGATCCTGAGGTCGATGTAATCTTCATTGCGACTCCTCATTATCTACATGCGCAGCAGGCGATATACGCTATGGAGAATAAGAAGCATGTTATAGTCGAGAAGCCAATGGCTATAACTCTGGCTTCAGCAAAAGAGATGTTGTCTAAAGCTAGGAGGAATGGAGTGAAGCTGGGTGTGATCTACCAGAGAAGGTATGCTGACGCGGTTCAAAAATTAAAAGAGTTGATATCATCTAATATGCTTGGCAAGATATTCATAGCTGAAGCATCCCTTATGTGGTGGAGAGATGAGGCGAAGTACTATCTAAAGGATGAGGTTGCTAGAAGTTGGAGAGGTATGTGGAGTACAGAGGGGGGAGGCTTATTGATGACGCAGGCGATTCACATTGTAGACCTGTTGATATACTTAATAGGTGATATAGATGAAGTTTATGGATATATAAACAATGTCAGTCATCCGAACGTAACAGTTGAAGACACGGTAGCAGCAGTAATGAGATTTAGAAATGGTGTTGCAGCTACATTGACCTCTTCCATATCGTTTCAACCTCCCGAGAAACAATACTGGAGAGTTACAGTTTTCGGAACAAACGGGTTTGCTGAAGTAGAAAACGAAGCATTTAAGCAATTAGCTATACAAAACTACACTGTTGATAAATCTTTATTCGAAAAGAAGAGAGAAAATCTTCATAAGAAACTCTTTAAAGATTTCTTGACAGCTCTGAGAGAGGATAGAGATTTCTCCATAAACGGCGAAGAAGGGTACAAGAGCTTAGAATTAGTAAAAGCGATATACCTCTCTACACTATTGGGTAAACCTGTTAAGTTGCCCCTAGATATAAACGTTGTAATCTAATTACATGGTGTGTTGTTTAAACAAATGACGCCACCAACTCTTTTTCTTCAATACAAACCGTAACCGCAGTTGCCTAGTAGAAGTTATTCTCAAGGACCTAGGGTGTCGTGGTATATTGTTTAGTTAATACGTGGATACCGTACTTGTTCAGTATGGCAGTGCTCTAATTTGGAGAAAGGCCTTGATGTTAGAGAGGTAGAGTTTTCGGAGGTTAGGGCAGACAAAAGGGTTGTTGTAGTCCGTAGGAGGTAGAAATGCCCTGGCATTGCACAAACAAGACTATTCGTCCCCTCCACCCAAGATTGGTTAGACGGGCTCTCTACGCGGTGTGATGAGTTCACGACGAGCTGAGGAGTGATGAACGTCCCCTTGCTGAAGCACTAGCTTTTCTTGTAGAACCTGATTCCCATTTCTATAATCTCTCTCCTGAAGCCCTTGACCCCCAGTCTGTCGACGAGCTCTTCAACCTTCTTCAGGAGCTCCTCCTTGGATGCCTTTTCTCCCAGTTCTCGATGAGCTAATGCGTAGAGGGTTTCGACGAGTGACCATGGGTAGAATATCCATGTCCACCTGCTAAGCTTTTCGACGTAGTAGTCTGGGATGCGGATCGACGAGGGTTTTAGGTGTAGAACAGCGGATCTTACCTCCAAAGCCCCCAGCTTCCTCAGCTCTTCAATGACGCAGTTGAGGGTCTTCCCTGTATCTGCGACCTCGTCGACCACCAGCACTTTCTTACCCTCTAACCTGCCTTGTGGGAGCTGTTCGACCAGCGGTGCTTTGTAGACTTCCTCAGCTATGCCCCAGTGTTTGGCTCGGACGGCGTAGAACGTATCGACGCCAAGAACATCGCTTACAATGAGTGCAGGCACGACACCTCCTCTGAGAACAGCTACTATGGCATCGGGTTTGTAGCCCGAGGATGCTATGTCGAGCGCGAGTCTGTAGCACATCTCTATAGCCTTGTCCCAAGAGATGTACAGCACCTCCACCATTCGATTGCCACCTCAACAGGGTTCTATCGTGGCAGGGGGCTTTGTTGTTATCGCGTAGGTCACCATCGTCACCTGGGGGATCTCAGTGGTTATCCTCCTAGCGATTTCGTCCATAACTGCGTGGGGAAGCCTAGCCCAGTCTGCGGTCATGGCATCCTCGCTCTCCACGATCCTCACGGTAACTATATACCCAACACTCCTCTTATCACCCTTGACACCGACCCACTTATCATCACCGACAACCGCGAACGCCTGCCACACCTTCCTGTAGAGGCCGTGTTTCTTCAGAACCTCCTCTACGATCCTCGAAGCCTTCCTGACAATCTCCAGTTTCTCACGCGTAAACCTCCCAATGACCCTCACAGCCAGCCCAGGGCCAGGGAATGGGTGTCTGTAGATGACGTCCTCGGGGATCCCGAGAGCTAGACCGAGCTTCCTCACCTCATCCTTGTAGAGGCTCCTGAGAGGCTCCAGCACCTTCAGTCCCAGCCAGCGAGGAAGCGCAGCAACATTGTGGTGGCTCTTAATTCTGTCAGCTCCAACGACTGCGCCGCTCTCTACTACATCGGGGTAGGTGGTGCCCTGGGCAAGCCACTTGATCGACGGGTCCTTCTCCACAACCTCTTTGAATACCCTCGCAAACTCCTCACCTATGATCCTCCGCCTCTCTTCGCAATCCGCAACACCCTCGATCTTTTTCAGGAACCTCTCAGACGCATCTATGTAGATGGGCTCTATACCCGCCTTCTTTAGATTCTCAAGAACTTCTTCGACCTCACCCTCCCTCAACAACCCATGGTTTACAAACACCGCTACGAGCCTATCACCTACAGCTCTCTTGACAAGTGCGGCTGTAACCGTAGAGTCTACACCTCCGCTAACAGCGACCAGCACCTTCTCGCCTGGCCCCACCTTCCTTCTGATATCCTCGACCAGCAGATCGACTAGATTCTCAACTCTCCACGTGGGTCTGAGCCCCGCGATCCTGAAGAGGAAGTTTTTCAATAGAAGCATTCCTCGGGGCGTGTGCTTGACCTCCGGATGGAACTGAACACCGTAAATGGGTCTATCCATAACTCTGTAGGCTGCTACATACCCATTCTCGGAGATCGCCAAGATCTTGGCGTTGGGAACCTCAGCAACGTAGTCAGCGTGACTCATCCACACAAACTCTCTCTTATTCCACCCCTCGAAAAGAGGGTCCTCCTCCACGATCTCGATCAGAGTCCTTCCGTACTCGCCCTTCCCACGCTCTACACGACCTCCCAGAAGCTTCGCAACAAGCTGGTGACCGTAGCATATCCCGAGGATCGGTACATCCATATCGAGGATCCTAGGATCTACTGAAGGAGCACCGGGTTCGTACACGCTTGCAGGACCTCCTGAAAGCACTAGAGCCCGAGGCTCTAGAGTCCTTAGCTTCTCGGGACTTGCTTCGGTATAGGGCACGATCTCGCTATAAACCCTCGCTTCCCTAATCCTCCTAGCTATCAGGTGCGCGTACTGACCACCGAAATTCACAACAACTACCTTATCCATACCCTCCAGCCGTGCAACAGCTCAGTGAAGAAGACTATTTAACTCTGCCAGCTGCCCTCTGAAGCCGCGTCTACATACCTGTTCTAACATAGGGAGTTCGCCGCAGGGACGCAACGGTAATTTCTGAGCATAATGCGTTTTATCTTACGAGGTGGCGCGAATGTCCCTAGTCAGGAGAACAGGTCCAGGTACGAGGCTCAAGGGTAAGAGAGTTGCTATAATCGTAGCTAACGAGTTTGAGGACGTGGAGCTCCTCTATCCATTTGTAAGGTTAAGCGAGGAGGGTGCCGAGATCATAATAATACCTGTGAAGGCTGGACTCCACCCCAGACCTGCCTTCCCAGAGAAGCCTGTAACAGGGAGGTACGGAACACCTATACCCTTGCAGGTGTTCAGGGAGGGTGAGCGGTACGTGGTCAGGGAGCTGAAGGATGTGAGCCCTGACGAGTTAGACGCTCTCGTGATACCCGGAGGCTTCTCGCCGGACGCTCTCAGAACAATACCTGAGGTTGTGGAATTCGTCAAGAAAGTATACGAGAAGGGTAAGGTTGTTGCAGCGATATGCCACGGACCCCAGTTACTGATATCAGCAGGGCTCGTCAGGGGGAAGAAGGTGACATCTTACAAGGCTGTGCGCGACGACTTGATAAACGCAGGGGCGCAGTTCGTTGACGAGCCCGTGGTTGTCGACGGGAACTTAGTGACGGCTCGGGTACCAGACGACCTGCCAGAGTTCTGCAGAGCGATCATAGAGCTTCTCGAGAAGAAGAGCTGAGCAGACCTCGCCTCACCGGACATAAGGGGTCACCAGCATTAAGCTCTCCGTATACGAGCAGAGCCCTGGCAAAACACCCTCCGCGGCACGAGCTCCTCAAAACACATTTTTCGCATGGTTCTGGCAGCTTCTTCGGAGAGATAACCTCCTGAACCGTAGGATGTCGGGAATACCTTCTCCACGCTTCGGCAAAGCTCCCCGAACTCCTGATGCTTGCTGGGGATACATCGATCACATCGCATAGTAGCAGCCTGCCGCTAGGGTCTACATCGGCGACGTCGAGAGAACGACAGAAGCTGTACCTCACGTAGCGGGATCTGACCACGTGAGGAGCGAAGGGTGTACACCAGAGTGCCGTGGGGAACCCTAGCTCCTCTGCCTTATTCTCAGCAAGCTTCAGAGCCTCTAGGTATTGCACCACACCGGCATACACTCCAGTCTCGCGTGCACGCCCCGAAGGCATTATAGGTATGAGAGCAACCTCCTTGGCTCCCAGCCTCACGGCCAGCTCCACAACCTTATCAGCGTACCTATAGTTGTGCCTCCCAACAGCCATCACCAGGGTGAAGCCCAGACCTGCCCTCTTCAGATTCTCGATACCTTTTAGCACCCTCTTGAAGGCCCCAGCCCCCCTCACTTTGTTGTGCACTTCCCTAGGACCATCAAGACTCACGTAGGCATACACCTCTAGTCTGCTTAGAAGTGAAGCCAGCTCTTCATCCACGATCGTGGCGTTCGTAGATATGCTGAGACCTACGCCAAGTTCCTTAAGCTTTGAGGTAACGGATTCGAAGTGTGGATGTAGCAAAGGCTCTCCACCCGTAATATTGACGTAACCTACGCCGAGCTCTGCAAGCTCTTCAGCCAGCCTGAGTTTCTCGCCGAGCTCGAGCTCGGCGAGGTTTCTCAACCTCCATACGTAGCAGTGTAGACAACTCAAGTTACACGAGGTTGTGAATATCCAGACCACGTACCTCGGGCTCTCCACGAATCTAACCCCAGCTGCCTAGCGAGGCGTCGTGGCTAGAGCTATAAAGATTTCGCAGCCAACCTTCCGGGAAACACATTTGAGGCGCGCACTGCTTTACTTAGAGTAAGAATTAGTTATTGAATTAGGTACAGACTGTGGCAGGGCCCAGTCCAGGCAAGATTCCTCTGGAGGCCATTGTGGAGCTGATCTCTGGTTCTCGGAAAGAGCAGATCGATGCCGAAGTGTACCTCCACATAAAGGGTTGGTCCCGCGCTCTAGTTACGCACATCGATGTAGAGTCGCCGAAGTTGAACAGCATCATTACTGAGCCTCGTCAGGGGTTCTATGCTAGGTGTATATACAAACCCTCAACGCTCTTCATCATAGCACTCCAAGCGATCAGGCCCTGTGTCATAAGGATCCAAGAGAATATGGTTTTCCCACGGGTATTCAGGAGCTCAGGCATGACTTGGTGCTACATTGGAGGGAAGGACGGCGGCATCTACGTAGGGCTAAGGAAGGAATTCATCGAGAGATTCGAGGATGTAGCTAGGAGGGTGTGGGGAGTAGAACCGCGCTAGGTAAGGTTAGACTCTCTACACAACGTAGGGGTAGTACTCGTAGTGGGAGGCCACCGCTACATCAATAAGTGCGGGTGCCTCATCGCTCAGAACATCTTCTAGAGCTGGTTTTAGTTCGCGGGGATCTGAAACCTTTACACTGCAGATCCCATATAAGCGGGCACACTTGGCGAAATTAGGTGGGTGAGTGTCTACAGCTATGAACCTCCCGGAGAACCTATCTCTCTGAGCTTTCCACAACATACCGTACCTGCCATCGTTGAGCACCACAACCTTTACACCTAGCTTTTGCTCGGCCAGTGTAGCAAGCTCACCAAGAACCATTAGCATGCCTCCGTCTCCTGTGATCGCCAGCACCTGTCGCTCGCCCAGAATCTTCTTAGCCGCTATAGCGGCGGGGAGCGAGAAGCCCATGGCTCCGAAGCGCCCTGGACTTAGAAGGCTGTTGGGTCTACGGACTCTGAAGAATGTCTCCGCCCACACCATGTTGTCCCCCACATCCAGAGTCACGATGGCATTCTCCTCAGCTACGTCTCTCAGCACCTTGAGCACGTAGCTCGGGTGCAGCGGCTTAGCTCCCGAGTACTGCTCAGCGAAATTCCTCAGCTCACGCTCTATAACCTCCCTCACTTTAGCGACTCTGTTCTTCACATCTCCCCACCTTGTCGCGGTAAAACACCTTTCTAGTCCTCTGTGCAGAAGCTCGAGAATTCTTCTAAGGGAGGGTGAGCGGATTTCGATAGACCTAGGCCCCACGACAAGCTCTGGACAACCATCCCACTGATATACGTGGAGCATAGGCACATCCTTTACACTCTCCTCGAGAAGTCTGCGAGAACCCGCTTCGAGCCCTATGCTTATGACCAAGTCACTCTCCTCAATGATTTCCCGTATCAGAGGATGCACGTCCCTGAAAGGAGTTAGCGATACATAGTCGAGAGACAGAGGACTTGCCGGATCTACCGCACTGCGCCCCCACCTAGTAACGAGTACCGGAGCGTTGATCCTTCGGGTTAGGTCTTCCACAGCACCCCACGTAAATGTCCTTAGAACACCGAGACCCGCGATCACGATAGGCTTCGTTGAGCGGGGAAGGATCTTTATCGCGTAGTTGACAACCCTCTCAAGATCGTTATGTGCACACCCTAATTCCTCTCCTTCTCCAGAGCTCTTTTTCACAGCCTCCAGCTCCTCTTCCAGAAGATCTGTGGGCAAGGAGACGTGCACTGGGCCTGGTCTGCCTCTCACACTAGTTCTGTAAGCCTTCTCGAGCACCTCGGGAACTTCGGAAGCACGTATAAGGGTCTTACTAAACTTTGTGATAGGTCTAAACATCTTCTCTAGGAAGAACCAGTCATCGACACCGTGAAAAGGTTGAAGAGCTTCACTGCGTGAGCAGTGCCCAGCCATGTGGATCATGGGCGACGACGCCGAGTACGCCCCGGCAACACCCGTTACACTATTTGTAGCTCCGGGACCCGCCGTCACTATGCAGACCCCGGGTCTGCCCGTAAGCCTCCCGTAGACATCAGCCGCCACTGCTGCGGAGTTCTCGTGTCTGAAGAGCATGTGCTCGGTCCCCGAACTCCTCAGAGCGTCATAGAGAGCTAGGATGTTCCACCCAGGAAGACCGAACACGAGCTCGTAGCCTTTATCATGGAGGAACTCCACTACGTAGTCAGCAACCTTCACACTCAGGCCCTCCAACGGTTTCTACTAGCATAGTAAAAACGTGTTCTGAGCTATGCAGGGCTTAGGCGGAGACCTTGAAGCGGACGACCCTGAATCCCTCCGGTGCTACCTCAACAGCTATGCCGCAACCATTGCAGAGCTTCTCGCTGTACCTACGACCGTAGCACTTGAAGAGTGTGGAGGAGCCTGCGAGGATGAGGTTATTCTCTAGGAGAGCGTACATCTCGTAGTATTCGCTGCGCGGAGGTGCAACAGCTACGTAGTAGCTTAGAATAAGGAGCAACGCCCTCTCTTCTTCTACGGCTAGAAGCCCTACATTCAGGGCAGTTTTCACAAACCCTTCCTCAATAACCCTGCTTAATAGGTGCATAAGTTCTTCGGGGTCTACACATGTGAGCTGCCTAGCTATGAACTCTGTGAGGAAGAAGGTGTCTGTCCTCGAACTGAGCATGTGCTCAAGTCCTAGCTTCTCAGCAAGGATCTTCTTATCAACGCTGCCGTTATGCGCGAGCCAAAGCTCGAACCCCCTTCCTGTCGCGTGAAAGGGATGGGTGTTTCCTAGCCCCAGCGGCTGACCTTTCGAAGCTAGCCTTGCATGCACCACGCAGGCAGCCACATCAGCGCCGGAGAGCTGGTGTTTGAGAGCCTCAACACTCTGTACCTCGCGGTATATAGGCGAAGCACTTCTGTAGAATGCTGTGGCGGGTCCGCTCCACGTACTGTGGATATAGGCGGCGTAACCCCACCCATCGCCATGGCTCTCTCTACCGAGCCCCAGCTTTGCAAGCAGAGGATCTCTCTCTGCAGAGGCTACAAGCGCATCTAAGTACCTAAGAACATCGTCAAGCCTTGCAAGAGTTGAGGCGGAGACCAGCATTCTGCACATAGAGGATTCCTCTAACACCTTCTATCCTAGAAGTAATTAGGTGATTCGCAGATTCAATAAAGCATAATATTCTGCTCTTCTGTAACCTTAATGTTGTACTATGAGCTGATGATATTTGTCCAGAGGAGGGAACATAGCTTCGTTCTTCTGAAGAGGTGTAGTTCCCGCAATGATCCTTCAGTCTGTGTGTAGGTGGTTTCAGTACAGATAGAGAGATAGTTAAATTCATTGCTAAGTATGGAGTTAACGGGATCGCTGCAATAATCGTAATGACGAACATGCTCTTCACAGCGCTGTTGCCATCATTCGAGATCGCAGGAGGTATAGAACCTTCGACTACTACTCTTGATCCAAGGTCTTCCTGGGTGAGGCCCAGGTATTGCTGGAAGTATCGTTCATAGTGTTAACATGGATAGTTATCGCTTTGACAAGCGCAGTCACGACCACAATACTCGAGAACATGGTGAATATGCACTTCATCGTTAGAACCGCGTCGATAATAGTCATAGTGGGCCTGTTATGTTTCTTCGGCAGAAAGGCCATGGAGTCGTTCTGGGTCGTAGGTACGGTAGGGTTCTACGTTATGTTTGCAGTTATTTGGGTGCTGACGCTATCGCTGTATGGTGGAAAGTCTCTAGAGGATATCTCAGCGGGTGTTGTCCAAGGCCCGCTAACCGATGTTATCATTGACGGGTTTAGGTACGTGCTCTACGATATCTGTGATTTTACCCGTTCTATCGTACCTCGATAGGCTCAAAAGACCCCAAGGATAGCACTGCATGAACGTTCATAGACATTACGCTAGTTTGTGGAGCAACGTTTATAATATGGCTTTGCTCCACGGCTTTCTACCCCGATATAATTGAGTGGTCAGTGCCTTGGTACGAGGCGCTGAAGAGATTTAGCTCGTGGGTTCTGGGGTTCTACGTGTTCTGGATATTCTAGCTTGTCGAGAGGGGACTGAATGTGATTCACGGGATCGTTAAACATATCGACGCGCATCTCAGAACATTTGGCATACAGATGACTAGGCTTCATGAGGCGGTCGTGGCTATAGTCATACTTGCGGTCCCCACAGTCACGGCTCAGGCGGATATAGCCGCTCTCATGGCTCAGGGCTACGGTGCCACGGCTTGGATATTCTTCGCTGTGTACTTTGCATCGATCGTGACTATTGGTGTATACAGAATACGCTGGGCGTCAAAAGCCGTTAGTGCTTCAAGCGGCTGAGAAATAAGCTCATAAGGTTTTAATCTGCCCTTCAATGCGGCTAAACTGTTTATTCGCCGCACCGCACATACTCTAGCTCTGTGGGTGAAGTACGTGGGTCTCATGAAGCTTAGGCTTGCTATGGTGGGCACTCTAGCAGGTGTGATAGGGGGTGCCACACTTATCCTAGCGATCGTTCTCAGCCTGCTGGGAGGATGGAGCACGTGGTTCTTCGTAGTAGCACTAGGCTTCGTAGTGCTATTCCACCTCGCGCAATGGCTCTTCGCTCCCTACATAATCGATGCGCTCTACCGTGTCAAACACGTAGATGCGGGAGACTCCAAGTATGGCTGGCTCGTGCGGATGGTCGGGGATCTTAGTAGGAGAAGCGGTCTAAAGAAAGTTCCTAAAGTGGGGATAGCCGAGGTCGATATACCGAACGCATTTGCCTACGAAAGCCCCCTAACAGGCCCCCGGATTGCGGTCACGAGGAAATTGCTCGAGGTCGCGCCACGGGATGAGATCGAGGCTGTTCTAGGACACGAGATCGGTCATCTCAAGCACGGCGATGTGAAGATCATGATGATGGTGAGCCTCATTCCCGCCCTCCTCTACTGGGTCGGGCAGATGATGGTGAGAATAGGGTTCTACAGCGTCATACTTGGAGGTGGAAGACGTAGAGAAGGTGGAGGTGTTGCAATCATAGGACTTCTGGGAGTCGGGCTGATAGCTGCGAGCTTCCTCTTCAACATCTTCATACTCTTTCTAAGTAGACTTAGAGAGTACTACGCTGATAGCCATAGCGCTACTGTCGTGAAGAATGGCGCTTATAAACTGCAGAGAGCACTCGCGAGGATCATAGCCTTCACGGGGACCCTCAAAGAAGCAGGCGTGGACACCTCTAGACACAGCCACCTTAAAGCACTCTTCATAGAGGATCCCGAACACAGCTACCATGTAGAAACATATCTGTACACCAGAGGTGAAGAGTGGATCGACAGACTTGTCGAGAGGATCAAGAGAATGAGGGTGGGCACGCTTAGCGACTTCTTCTCAACGCACCCGCACCCCGCGAAGAGGTTCAGATTCCTAGACGCTCTAGTTACACAATCCAGCTGATAATGAACCATCCACACCACTTTCTTCTCTAAACCTCGATAGTGCTTGCTAATACCTCGTATCTATACTGGCACTACAAAACATCTGCAATAGGAGGAATTTCGCAGTGCTTACGCGAGGTTAAAAACGTGGCTCTCTTCACCAAGCTCAGAACTCTATGAAGAAGCAGGTAGGGCTTCTTCACCGTGGTTCACAATCCTTAAGATAAAGTAGAATATTTGCTTCCTAGGCTGTGCAAGAAGAATTATTGTTAGTGCTACAGTAGTCATACTCTTGATTTAGACACAGTCTCTAGAGAGTTTTGGCCCAGAGCTTATCCAGTTTCTATTGAAGAAGAGATTAGTGATGGTGTTGCACTGCTATGGCTGTTAATGTGTTTCCCGAAAAACTCCTGCTCCATACAGCCTTCTTGAATACTGTGGAAGAGCTTTGTTCAGCTTTGGATCCTTGCAGATCTAAACTTCTCAAGAAATACTTGGCTATAGCCCGTGAGAGACCTAGTGACGTTGCTGTGCTCTTGATAGCTGAGCTCTGCAAGGAGATGGGAGTGAGGCTTCCCTGGAACCCTACGGTTGTCTACAGAGATTTTGACGAGGATACGGTGCGCGAGATCAGGAGAACTGTCAAGAGGATCGCGAGTCTCTGCGAAAATGATTAGTTTCTCGGGGTGGATCCGTGGGCACATGGTTATTAGCTTTCTCGCAATCCTATTATATGGGAGGGAATGCGGTATTGATACTGTTGTTGGCGGGAGTCTATACCTCGATGTTTCTAGGGATGTTCATACTTATCATGGGTAGGAAAAGAAGGCAGTTATCAAGTCTAGGTATGGTGTTCTTAGGCACTTCACTGTCACTGATCTTCATGCTCCACTATCTAAGCGGGACAACTGATGTGTACAGCTACGTGATATTAGCGCTGGGTCTGGGCGCCATAGTTACCGGCCTCTACGATATCCTTAGATTCTTCTTCAGGAGAAGAGTGCGCGGTATGTGAGGAGTTTGTAGAAAGAGTAGAGTATAAGTGTAGCGCTACCAAGGGGCACTACGAGGATCACAGCGACTATAATCAGTGCTATTATGAGGTTCACATCCAATACACGTGCAATATTCTTGATCTCCTCGGGGGTTGTGAGCACCTAGAGAACATACTTAGCACGCATCCCGTCGAAAAGCAGAATTGTGGGTCCCACGGCGAGCATCGTTATGAGCCCTAGCCTACGGAGCCTAACAACTTGGAAGTACGTAACTATGGGTGTAAAGAACATTATGGCAAGCGATAGAGTACCAACAGCGTAGAGAGCTACCCTACCTGGAATCTCACGGAGTTGCCGAGCTCCATAGCGTTGTTCAGAGCTGTCTTTCGCCAGCTATCTGCTCTTCCATGTAGATCCTCCGAATCTTGCTAAAGGCTTATACCTGTTATCAAGCCAAACTTTATAGAATTGGAGAAGGGGCAATAACATATTTATTCATAGAAGGAGGCTGGGCTCTCTTTAACATACCACGCGGGCTAAGGTATAAGATGGTGTTTTCTATCGACGTACGTTGGGGGTAATTTGTTCCCTGGTGAAGCAGGTTAGTTGCGGGTGCTGGATTTGGAGTCTCCTGTATGTGTCTTTGAGTGGAGGTATGGCTCTGAGGAGATGAGGAGGATCTTCTCCTTGAAGTCAGTGGTGCGCAGATACATAGAAGTGGAGAAGGCAATTATGAGGGGCCTCGAAAAAGCTGGAATAGCACCTCGTGGATGCTCCGAGATGCTCGAGAAGTGCGCTGAGGACATCGCGCCACGAGACATCTATGAGATGGAGAAGGTGACAGGGCATGACATAGCGTCGTTGACTTACATCCTCGGAGAGAAATGCGGTGAGTGTGGGAGGTATGTTCATCTCGGAGCCACGAGCTACGACGTAGTAGACACGGCATGGGCACTGGCTTTTAGAGAAGCTCTTAGAGTAGTTAAGAAAAAGCTCCGCAGGCTTATCGAGATACTTACGGAGCTCACTAAGGAGCATGCCGACACTTTGATGGTGGGAAGAACACACGGTCAGCACGCTCTCCCGATAACCCTAGGCTTCAAGCTCGCGAACTACATCTATGAATTTTCGAGGAGCTACGAGAGGCTCTGCGGGGTAGAGAAGAGGGTTGTCAAGGGCAAGATCTCTGGAGCTGTCGGCACTATGGCTGCGTGGAGGGATAAAGGACTGATCGTTGAGGAGGAGGCGCTTCGGTACCTAGGACTCGAGCCTCACACCATAACTACGCAGATCGCGCCGCGCGATGGCTTCGCGGAGCTCGCGGCGGTCCTCGCGATCTTGGGTAGTCAGCTCGATAGACTTGCAGTGGAGATACGTGAGCTCAGTAGACCGGAGATTGGGGAGCTGGTTGAGGGTGGTGGTAAGAGGGTTGGAAGCAGTACCATGCCGCACAAAAGAAACCCTGTTAGATGCGAGAGGTTGTCTGGTCTTGCCAAGCTCTTAAGATCCATGGTAAGCGGAGCGTTTGAGAATATCGTGTTGTGGCATGAGAGAGACCTCAGCAACAGTAGCTTCGAGAGGGTTCTGATCCCCCATATGTTCCTCGCACTGGATCAGATGCTCGAGGATATGACGTGGGTAGTATCAAATCTTCAAGTGTTTCCCCAGAACATGTTCAGGAACCTAGAGCTGAGCCGAGGCGTGATATTGAGCGAGGCCGTTATGGTGAAGCTCGTTGAGAAAGGTATGGCTAGACACCAAGCTCATAAATTGTTGATGGAGCTTAGCAGAAGAGCTCTTGACGAGGGGAAGAGCTTCTTCGAGGTCCTAAGAAGTAGTCCTGAGATCACGAGGCTGTTAAGCGAGGATGAGCTGAAGGGGGTTCTGAGGTATGAGAAGTACCTGGGTTCAACCAAGGCACTTATTAACAGGGCACTGGAGTATGCAGCTGCTACATTATCTAGATGCTGAGAGACTGCGGGCGCTAGATATAAAAATGCTAATTTCCCAACTCTTTAGAGTGGGATGTGACGCTCAGCATCATAGTAGGCGGCTTCTTTGGTGATGAAGGTAAGGGTAAGGTGAACGCCTACCTAGCGCTTGCCGACAAACCTACGATAGCCGTGAGGTGCGGAGCCGTAAATGCTGGGCATACCGTGGTGTACAGAGGACGTAGCTGGAAGCTTAGGATAGTCCCATCGGCATTCGTGAACCCCAGAACCAAGCTCCTTGTAGCACCGGGGGCTCTCGTGAGGCTTGATGTTCTGAGAAAGGAGGTCGAGGAGACGGGTGTCAAGAACAGACTGTTCCTCGATAAACACACCGGCATCATAGAGGAGCGGCACGTAGAGTACGAGAGGAGAGATGCGCACCTCTCAGGGAAGATAGGGTCTACACTACAAGGTGTAGGTGCAGCGATGATGGATCGTGTCATGAGGAGGTTGCGGCTAGTCAAGGACTTTGCAGAGCTTCGAGAGATGACAACCGATGTGGCTGAGGAGGTGCATAGAGCGATGATGTGGGGCGGGGATATCGTTGTTGAGGGTACTCAGGGAACGTTCCTTAGCCTATACCACGGTACATACCCCTATGTTACGAGCAGGGATACCACGGCAAGCGCATTTGCATCAGAGGTGGGTATAGGGCCCAAGGATGTTGACGAGGTGATCGTGGTATTCAAATCGTTTGTAACTCGTGTGGGCGGAGGGCCTCTGCCAGGGGAGCTCGGCGAGGAAGAGGCGAGAAGGCGTGGCCTCGTCGAGTACGCCACGGTTACGGGTAGGCCTAGGAGGGTGGCTCCCTTCAACAT
>QMWT01000011.1 GCA_003661775.1 Thermoprotei archaeon | reverse complement strand
GCCTGGTACGGGGATGACCTGAGATATGCTCTTCTTAGATGAAAATAGAGACGAGAGAATTTTGTTGAACAAGTAGCTTTGATATGCGTTTACGTAGAGATGAAGAAGTTCTCGAGGTAGCTTTCTCAGAGTCTCAAGCGGTGAAGCTCCTCGGCATAGATTATTTGATATACGTGCCTCGATCTCGAGCCCCGCCTCTCTAAAAAGTTGGTAAGCATGGCAGTAATCTCCTCCTTCAGCAACTTTCCTGGCGGTGACAGATCTGGGGGACTCCTGCGGGAAGGGCTTGCCGATCATGCACATTATCGCTTCGTCCCACAAACGTTCCAGAAGCATCTTGCCTACTAAATGGGTTATAGGCCGTACGTAGCCGAACCGTTGGTAGCCATAGTAGTTCGGTATCTCCGTGGTATTGATAGCTTCTACTGCCTGCCGAAGACGTGGTAAATCCTCAGGCTCAACTACAAGTTTTATCATAAATAGGTTGCCTGTATTCGTACGGGTCCTTTCAACGCATCCCAGAAATATAGCCTCGAGCTTCTCTCCTAGACGTAGATAGGCACTATATCTCTCGCAGTTACTGAGAAACACTAACTGATGTGTTGTACCCCAAGCTTCCTTAAGTCCGCTAAACTTCGCGTATCTACAGCGCAGAGCTCTAGATAAGATACTGACGGCTTCGAATGTCGAGAGCCCTCTCTTAACAATAGCGTATACAAACCATTGACATCTATGTGAAGTTAACGCTCGGTAAGGAGGTCTAACGATAAAGTCTCCGTGCACTTCATACACTTGAAAAGATTCTTCTCCACATATCCTTGCTGAAGGTACTGGAGGTGTTGGCGTAGCATAGAGCTCCATACCGAGTGCTATGTCTATGAGGGGAAGGTTCAAAGAAGCTTCAACCTCCCAGTGATCTTATCGATAAGCTCGGCAGGCGCAGGACCTATTCCAACAGCTGTAGGCGTTTCTGGAGGAAGCTCTGTTCTCCCAGCGTCAACCACTAGAACAGCTATTAAGGAATTTCGCTGAGCATCTTCCTTGATCTTTAGAAGCTCATCTAGATTGTTTACTTTCAACACTACTTTCTTCTGTCCTTGAGAGAGCCAGCACTCGACCCACTCAGGCTTTATCTTTAATGTTCTCAAGGTTGCCTCCACAGCTGCATGGGCAACTTGTGTAGCTAATTTACCTTTGCTCATTTTAATATCACTGCGTACAACTATTACTTGTTTAAATTCTCCTCTGCACTCCATGTCCTGCAACCAGTGCAGATTACTACATAAGGCTTTTATATTGATAGTGCAATGAGTAGAAGAGGTTATAAGAAGGTGGGAAAATGGCCGTCAGCTACTCAAAACCAGCGATACACGAAGCTGCGTCCCTAAGGTTGTGTTCTAGCTGTAAGAGACCCATTATGCCAGGTAAGAAAGCTGTAGCATTTCTATGTCCAAACTGCGGAAAGATAATCATATGGAGATGCTACGAGTGCAGAAAACATGCGATAACCTATCGTTGTCCAAACTGTGGATTTGAAGGGCCTTGAGGTGAAGAGTTATGGCTCAAGTGCTTGTCGTGCTTAAAGTGTATCCTAAAGATGTTATGGAGAATCTAGAGCCTCTAGTTAAGAAAATAGAGAAGGCGCTTCCTCAAGAAAAGTACAAAATTGCCAAGTGGGAGCCTCTGGACATAGCGTTCGGTTATAAGGCCTTGATGCTCTACGTAACGATGCCTGAGGAGACCGAAGGTGGTACTGAAGAGTTAGAGGAAGTCATTCGAGGAGTCGATGAGGTCGATAATGTCGAAGTTGAGTACATAACGAGACTCGCTTTTTAAGCGTCTTTATTCAGCAGTATAGCTGATAGTCGAAAGAGTGTGGAGATTTGTGGTGAGCAAAAGATTAATGCTTGTTAGGATACTCCGTTTACTACAAGAAAGAGGAGGATTAATATCAGATCGGGAGTTGCTAGAACTGCTCAGAAGAGAATACGACATATCATATACGGAATTCATATCAGCGTTAATGAAGCTCGAGGTCGAAGGATTCATTCACGTAATACCTCAGAAGGAGGATATGCGTGTAATAAAGCTACGCAAAAGTATTAGGTAATATTGTTCGGAAGCAGATTCATCAAGGATTTCAGGGAAATACGAATAAGTGGTACAACGGCTAATCTTAGCCGGGAGTAAGAGATGGGTGTGAATTTTAGAGAGCTAATTCCCGACGAAGTGCGTAGGCAGGTGAAAGATCTCCGAGAGCTAATGGGTAAAGTGATAGCTCTAGATGCTTATAATGCTCTATATCAATTTCTTGCAGCTATAAGACAGCCGGACGGAACACCCCTCATGGACAGACGTGGACGTGTGACGAGTCACTTAAGCGGGCTCTTCTATAGGACGATAAACCTAGTTGAGCATGGTATAAAGCCTATCTATGTGTTTGATGGTAAACCTCCTGAAATCAAGGCGGCAGAGATAGAGCGTAGAAGAATTAGACGCGAGGAGGCTGCCGAAAAAGCTCGTAGGGCAAGAGCCGAAGGCAGAGTTGAGGAGGCCAAAAAGTATGCCGTTCAGGCCATAAAGTTGACGGATGAGATGGTTGACGCCTCTAAGAAGCTCCTAGAAGCTATGGGTATACCATATATACAGGCACCTGCTGAGGGTGAAGCACAAGCCGCTTATGTGGCTAAGAAAGGCGATGCATGGGGTGTTGGAAGCCAAGACTATGACTCACTGCTCTTTGGGGCTCCAAGACTGGTGAGAAACCTCACTATCACTGGAAAAAGGAAACTTCCTGGAAGAGATGTGTATGTAGAGATCTTGCCAGAGATTATAGAACTTGATGCGTTGCTTAGAACGCTGAAGATAACTCGGGAACAGCTAGTGGATATAGCCATACTTATAGGTACCGACTACAACCCTGATGGGGTTGAGGGTGTAGGGCCCAAGACAGCTTACCAGCTTATAAAAAGGTATGGAAGTCTTGAAAAAGTACTCAAGGTACTTCCACGGGCTAAGTTTCCTGAAGATCCGTTGAAAATACGTGAATATTTCTTAAAACCTCAAGTTACTGATGAGTACTCTATCAAGTGGCGCGAACCAGACGAAAAAGCCATAATGACGCTACTAGTTGAAGAATACGACTTTTCCAGAGATAGAGTTCTGAACGCAGTTGCCAGACTAAAGAAGGCGTATAGGGAATATTTGCGAGGAAAAGTAAGAAGCTTAGACATGTGGTTCCGTAGATGATCTGCAGAAATAGTCAACTATATTGAGCACCGCCTCACAATGTACATACGGATCTTGAGTAGATGAGCCGACAATGGTTATCATATCACCATCTTCGAGCATATGGCTGCAGTTTTTAGGTATGATCACACCCGTAACGTGTTCAAGCTTTGAAGAAGTAGGCATTATCAGAGATTCTTTCTTATAGATGAGGATCACAACACCTTCAACTCCAGCCTTAATGGCCTCGTCTCTAATCTTGACTATGTTATCTGTTCTGACAAGAGTACCTAAGTGTTTCAATAACCAAGTAGATGAGGCCCTCCAAGGTGCAATACTGCTGTCTATCTTCATTTTAGGAAGAGGTTTTAGAGCGCCGACGAGAAGCTCTGCTATTTCTCTACCTCTATCCGTCAGATAGGAACCTCCTACAATATCTACTTCTACTAGCTTAAGTTCACGAAGCCTCTTAATCATGTTCTTCGTACTAGTCTCTCCGAGACTTAGAAGTTTTTTAAGCGTTGGTCTTCCGATAGGTTCATGCTCTAGAAGCACCTGAAGAGCCTTTAGTATGTGACATCTACTAAATCTAGGCTTAACGCCACGCCTTTCTTTGACGAGTTCGTTCAATAGGTGGACAGCTTTGCATATTCGGCTTAGCAGACTATGCTCCAAATCTGCTACCGATAGCTCATATACTGTGATGGGATAAATATGGTTATTTCTCAGAGATATCGAGTCTAGAAGGGAGGTTGGATGAATTTTAGGAGTTTGCGTGGTAGAGATCTGCTATCGATAGCGGATCTAACACCAGAAGAACTCAAATTCCTAATAGACCTATCGCTAGACTTTAAAAGGAGGTTTTATGCAGGTGAACGTATAATATCGATACTCGAGGGTAAGGTTCTGGGCCTGATATTTCAGAAGCATAGTACGAGGACACGTGTAAGCTTAGAGGCGGCAATGTCTCAGCTAGGTGGCAGATCGTTCTACCTCTCGTGGAGTGAGTTGCAGCTTGGTAGAGGTGAACCCATAAAGGATACGGCTAGGGTATTAGAGAGGTACCTTGACGGGATAGCAGCTAGGGTTTATAGACATAGAGACTTGGTAGAACTCGCCGAATACGCTCGGATCCCGATAATAAACGCGTTAAGCGATTTAGAGCATCCTTTGCAAGCTATAGCTGATATGATGACGATACTGGAGAAGAAGGGCAGGATCGAGGGATTGAAGATAGCGTTTCTGGGCGACGGTTCAGACAATGTACTTCATAGCTTAATGTTAGCAGCATCGATGTTAGGAGCGAATATCTACATAGCTACGGCGCCCAGCTATGATCCTAACAAGGATATCCTTAGACGTGCAGAGGAAGAGGCTTCGCGTAGTGGTGCCGAGATAAGAATTGTTCGAGATCCCGTAGAAGCGGTTGAGAACGCTGATGTTGTTTACACAGATGTGTGGGTGAGTATGGGGCAGGAAGCCGAGCGTGAAAAGAGAATTAAAGATCTACAGAAGTACCAGGTGAATAGCGAGCTTGCCAAACATGCCAAGAAGGATTTCATATTTATGCACTGTCTCCCTGCGCATCGAGGAGAAGAAGTAACAGAGGATGTACTGGAGTCTCCTAATTCCGTAGTGTGGGATGAGGCAGAGAATAGACTCCATACTGCAAAAGCGGTTTTGGCTGTGTTATTAAGCTGAGGTTTTTGTCGTTTTCTTCTTTTTTATCCTACGTTTCCTCCTACGTCTCTTCCTCTTCCTTCGTGTAGTCTGCGCGGTGTTTCTCTTAGTGACAATCCTGGGAATAGTACTAAGGTCGACGATATACGTCCCGGTATCGCATTCAGCTATGAGTATCTTCCCTTCTATCTCAGGATCTTTTACCTTTATGGGCGTTTCGTACACATATAGCCCCTTAGATTCGTTTACTAGAATTTTAAGTGGAACCTCGTTGGTATTGCTGGTGGCATCCGATATGTAGAGACGTAGGATTCGCGAGGGTCTGGGTGCTACTAGCACAGGTTCTAGGTCTTTAGAAGCGAAACGTGATGTGCTGAACACGTATGTTGAACCATCGACTTTAGCTTCTAGTTCCACTAAATCGACATCGGGCTTGGTTCCGAGTATGCTCAAAGCTATGCTCTCTAGACTTTTTTCGAGTTCATTCTCGTTGATCTCTTTGACAACTTCTTCCTGGCCTAAGAGTTTGAGAAGCTCGAGTTCTATGCCGTCATCAGCGAGCTTATACCTAGAAAAAGTCTTTACTAGGAGTCTGAATTTCCTAGCCATATACGATCACCTCTTGTAACCGATCTTCCGTAGGAATTCCTTTCGTTCCTTTATGTCTTCCTCTGTTTCCACTCCCAGGGGTATGAATCCGTCGACGACGCCTATTACTCCCCTCCCTTGGTCTGTCTCTGCTACTATTACCTGTAGCGGGTTTGCTGTCGCTGCCAGTATTCTGACAACCTCCTGTACTGATTTGATGGCGTTGAGAACGTTTATAGGCCAGGCATTACGTATCAAAATGACGAAAATGTGACCTGCACCTATCCTTCTACAGTTTTCTATGGCTACCTTCACAAGCTCTTCGTCGTTGCCGTCATACCTTATAAGCCTCTTACCGCTAGCTTCAGCAAAAGCTATGCCAAATTTTATGTCTGGACTTGAAGTTACTAGAGCTTCGTAAAGGTCTTCAATTGTCTTAATAAAGTGACTCTGCCCTATTATTATGTTGGCACCCTCGGGTATCTCCATCTGCACGACTTCTATCTTCTTGAGATTGCCAGTACTCATTCTAGTACCACCCCACCTGATTACGTGAGATAGAGGTAAAAACACTTGCTTCAATAGTGATGTGGGGACTAGAATGTATGCAAGACTATGTTTAGTACCCTCAAGAGAGCTGTTCGAAGTCATCGTGACGCTGTATGATGAACAAGGGATGCTACGAGGTGAGAAGAGGCTCAGAGCTAAGCATATAGAGATCAAAGGTTTGATACGTATTCGGAAACCCCTAGACAATTCGATGTTCTGCATAAATGCCGAAGTTAAGGAGGGGAAGATCACAAGTAAAGGTGAGGAGAATATAATCTTGGTAGAGTAGTTACTCTAACAGGGCGTTCTGAAGTGATAAAGCTATATGATGAATTGTCTAGGAGTAGGACGGGAAAACATGCCTACAGACAGCTGCCGCTCATGGTTAAGCCTGATGGAACTGTTGAGAGAATTGCCAAGGTAAATGCTAAAAGAAATGTTAAGAGCCTCTATTCTCGCGGATATGCCTATGAGATATACGTGGATGTTCCTAAGGATGCTTATGCTGTTCAGCTAAAGATGATCAAGAATTTGAGGAACAATGTTAAAGGAGTGATAGAGGTGTATGATAGCGAGGGAAGGCTTAGACTAAGAGCCGTATATAGAGATGGAAAAGTCAGGAGGAGCCGTGGAGATCCCGCTCTGGAGCGGGTAGTAAGAAGGGTCTTAGAGTATCTAAATATTCCATATCGTAGAATAAATATGGGGACGGGTATTGGCTAGTGAAAACCTAGTGAATAGCGATAACCTTAGGAATATGTTAAGGCAATATGGTTTTGCTGTGGTAAGAAGCGAGCTCATAGATCAAGTGAGATCGTTCCTAAGAATTCGTGGTGTAATGCATCTTCTCACTATAACACGATTAGCAACAAAATACTACTTAATTAAGGTGAACGACGCGCCCTGTAGCGCAGAATGCACTAATAGTTGTAGAGATACGACATCAGGAGCCGTTAATCATAAGTGCTATGTTACGTGTCTCGACGATTGTGTTGAAGAGAGACTGTCTAAGGTAGTTAAGAATATGTAATTATGCTACGGAGGTTCAACACCGTATACCAGTACAATGTTATCGATATTGATCTTCCAGAGGTACTCTTCGTTATATAACCCCTTCTCGAGATATTCTTTCTGAACCTGTATTAGTTCCCATGGATAGATAACGGAGCCAGGTCTTGAAGGATCATCTAGGTAGTCACTTTCAAAGGTATACATAGGCGGGATCTTGCTCTTGATTATGTAGTCGTGGATTGGTCTTATACCGGGTACGGAGCTCATCAATCCTAGTTCTATTGCTGAAACGAGATTTCGTGGGCGTGCGTGGTGGATCACCACCCGTATGGGATTTAACTTCAATCTCGCTATTCGATTCTTTATATCGAGAACAGTTACGTACCCGCCTTCCTCAAGGTGCAAATGCACTGCTGCATCGAGGTCTTTAGCTCTTTCAAGAGCATAGTCAGTTATGATCTCTGAGGCAACAACGTATTCAGGCTCTACCTTGTAGTGGGGTCTACCAACCTCTCCTATGCCATTCAGCTCTCCACTTCTAATGAATTTAGCTATGACATCTATAACGTTCTTAGCGAGCTCTATAACGTGCTTTAACTCTAGTCTATGTTTCTTCACCAGATGGTCAAACTCTGCAGGATGGAAACCAGCAATGCAGGCTACCTTAAGGCCAATCTTCCTAGCACGAGTACACTCTCTTATTAATATCTCGATAGCCTTTATGTGTCCCTCCAATGTTGGCGGTAAACCGTAATGATACGGGGGGAGCGAGACTATTGCTATGAACCAACCCTTATTAGCTCTGAACTTCTTTGCTATAGTCTCAGCTCCTAGTCCCTTCACGGGATTTGTGTGCATATGAGAATCCGCATACAGCAATCGTTACGCACCTTGTAACCCTTTAGCTACGTGAAGAGACGAGGTGGTGAGTTCGTGAATAGTACTTCAGCAGTGCATCTCTTAAGGGCTTGGATAAGCTATAGCTTCCCGTACCTCGCTCTAGTATACCTTTATCAACGAGTTCTTGGAGAACTCTTCTAGGATCATTAACCTTGTAGTACAGTCTTAGTTCACGAAGGCAGATCAGCTCGCCTACGGAGATATTGATTAAGAAATATTCGAATACTTTCCTCTCTTCTTCACTTAGACTTTCTAGTGTTCTGACAATGTCTTCACTGAGGTACTTCACTATTTCCTTAGTAAGCCTCTTAGCACTTACACCTATCAAAGTCAGTCCCCATAATATCTTATATTGGTAAATGTGACCGGTTATAAGGTATGTGATGAAGATGTAAGGCTGTAAGGTTCGGAAAACGTCCTATAAGTTCGCTTCTGAAGACCCCCATTCTTTTAACGGGGGGTTAATCGGGTGAAAGAAGAGGTTTGGAGGCTTATAAGGGTTTTTTAGACCTCGTCAATTGTTTATAAATAGAAAATTTTATAAATATTTACCCCGTGGGGGTTACCGGTGTACTGGTATGAGCATAGGTACTCTGCACCAAGAGACAACGAATGAAGGTGTGATGAATACCAGCATAACTGCTAAGGTTGTGGGGAAGCATGTTTATGGGAATCTCTATGGCTGCGATCCAGGTATACTTACTAATGTTGACAAGCTTATGAAGATAGTGGTCGAAGCTGCCAAGATTGGTAACATGACTTTGCTCGACGTGAAGGCTTGGAGAATAGGGTTGGGGGTCAGCGTCGTGGCTATAGTACTCGAAAGTCACATAACTATACATACATGGCCTGAATACGGCTTTGCAACTGTAGATGTGTATTCCTGTGGTATCCATACAGAACCAGAAAGAGCCTTTGAATATATTGTGCGTATGCTGAGAGCCCAGAAGGTGGAGATGGGGAGAGCTTCTAGATCATTTGTAGGCGAATAGTTCCTTTTTAAACTGTATACTGGGATTTCTAAGCACCTTATAAGGCCCAGTCGCGTGAGTGAGAGAGGAATAGTAAAGTGTCATAGGGTAAGAATGCGTTGGAGAAACTGGCATTTGAAGAACTGTACATACCTGATACGAGTGCGGTGTTGGAGCACGTAGTCTCGAATCTAATTGAGAGGGGAGTTATAAGAGGAAGGATTCTGATTCACTCTGCGCTGGTATCCTTCTTCGAAACAAAGGCATCTGAAGGACATATCACCGGTATGCTGGGTCTGCAGGAATTAGTTAAGCTTAGAGAGCTTGCCGATAGAGGTCTTACATTAGTAGAGGTTGTGGGTGAGGAGAGACGAGATAGAGACGAGGACATTGATAGGATTGTTAGGCTATATGCTGCTAAGAGTGGTGCAAAGGTAGTTACCTGTAGCGAGATTCAGTATCTTGCATGTAGGGCTATGGGGATAGATGTTCTCTTTGTGAAACCTCAGCGTGAGGAATCCTTAATGTTTGAAAAGTTGTTTGATGAGGAGACGATGAGTGTACACCTTAAGGAGGGTGCTAAACCTAGAGCTAAAAAAGGAAGTCCCGGTTATTGGCGGCTTGTTGAGATATCTGATAAGGCTTTGAGTAGAGAGGAGATAGAAAAGTTAGTGAACCAAGTTCTTGAGAGGGCCAAGGCGGGCGAAGGAATAATCGAGGTAGAAAGGCCGGGTTCGCTTATTGTTCAGTTGAGAGATTACAGGGTCGTGGTTGTAAGACCTCCGGTATCCGATGGTATAGAAGTCACGATAACCAAACCCTTAGCCAGACCTACATTAGAGGAGTACAAGCTACCTGAAAAGCTCATGAGAAGACTTGAGGAAAGAGCTGAGGGTATACTAATCGCTGGAGCACCAGGAATGGGTAAAACAACTTTTGCTCAAGCACTTGCTGACTATTATAGGCGTAAAGGGAGAATAGTTAAGACCATAGAATCTCCCAGAGATATGCGTTTGGCAGAGGAAGTAACTCAGTACTCGAAAGCATATGCATCATCTGAGGAATTGCACGATATACTTCTTTTGAGTAGACCCGATTACACCGTCCTCGATGAGATGAGAGACGATGAGGATTTCAAACTGTTTGTAGACCTAAGACTAGCTGGCATCGGTATGGTGGGCGTTGTTCATGCGACGTCACCTATAGACGCTATACAGAGGTTGTTGAGGAGAGTTGACCTTGGTATGATACCGAGCATAGTGGATACTGTGATCTTTATGGAGAAAGGTAGAGTAGCTAAGGTGTACGAGGTTTCTCTCACAGTAAAGCTCCCCACAGGACTTCGTGAGGCAGAACTTGCGAGACCTGTAGTCGAAGTGCGCGACTTCTTAACGGGCGAGCTTGAGTATGAGATCTATACTTTCGGTGAACAGACAGTGGTGGTGCCCGTTAAGAAGATTAAGAAGAATATGTATAGAGATAAAGCTGTTGAGCTGATAAGGAAGATTCTGCCATTCGCCGATGTAGATGTGGAGGATGGGAGTGCAACTGTCAAGATTCCGCGTTCGGTGTTCTCAGCTTCGGTCAGTAGAAAACTTCGTCGATTAGAGCGCAGGTTAGAGGCCCTAGGAATCTCACTGAAAATAAAGTTAGTATGACGAACGTTTTTTGTATGATGTTAGAGGAATGAATGTATCGCACATCCTGACAAGATCATCTATGTCCAGACCGGCCTCTATCTCATCTCTAGGAACTTTATAGCTTGAACCTACATCAACTAGCTTATTCACGGGAATAAACTTCCAAGGATTATTACTTATCTTCACAGCTATGAAAGCTTCGCCTCCTGCTCTTCTCGCAAATTCAACGAGCTTAAGTACCTGCTCTTTGTCTAAGTAGATGCTGTCGTATTTACTACGCTTTTTGACTTCAAACACGAAGACATTACGGTTCTTTATAGCAACAACGTCGGGACATACAGCACGTTTTATTCTTGAGCCGCTTGCAGGTCCACGAATTACGGCGAACCCACATTTCCATAATTTCCTCACGAGGTCTCTCTCAGCATCAAAGCCTCTTCGTCCCATATCCACTCGATATTTTATATTATAAAACAGACTTATTAAGTAAACCTCTGTAGGATTTGTGGGGCTAGTTCGATGGAGAAAGCGTTGCCTATAGTAAAGAAGCCTAGACTGCTAAAGTATGCAGGTGTAGATCTGGGTACCCGTGTCGGAAGAGGGTTTAGCTTAGGTGAACTAAGAGAAGCTGGGCTTACAGTAGAGGAAGCAAAAAGGTTAGGCTTACCTATCGATAAGCGCCGAAGAAGCGTACACAAGTGGAATGTCGAATCACTGAAGAAGTTGCTTGAGGAAATTAAGGAAAAATCCAGCTAAAACTATAAGAGTTGAAAAGAGTAGTGTAAACGGTGAGGGTTTCTGAGCAGAGAAGATGTAGAGAGAATGAAAGTTGAAATAGAGAGCAATGTTGATTACAACCCAAACAACTACGCGAAGGCGATGTTCTACGCCGATGAAGAGGTGATGGCAATCTTAGATAAGCTCTACGAACGTTGGGAAGAACATGGACGTAAGGGCGTCCCCCTTGACTATGCAACCATCGATGAGTTGAGAGTACTGTATTACAAATCTAGATTGTATAGAGATGCTACTGGCGAAGACTTGATAAGTGTAGCCATCTACGGTACATCGATGAAGGAGAGAATGAAAAAAAGACGCAAGGGGTCTAGCGGTCTTAGACATCTACTGTCGTTATTCATAGGTAGGTGGGTCGAGGAAGAATAGTTACGTCTTTTGAACACTCTTTTTGTTTGGGTATATGTAGTCTTTGGGCGCCTTTGGGAATATTTCTAAGTACCTTCTAAGTATTTTGGGTACCTCTACCACCCCATCAGGAGTCTGGAAGTTCTCTAGTATGGCAGTTATAGTTCTCGTGGAAGCTATGGCTGTGGAGTTGATTGTGTGGACAAATCCTTTCTTCATACCACGCCTTCTAATGAACCTTATCCTAAGCCTGTAGCTCTGCCAGTCAAGATCGTTGCTGCAGCTCACCATCTCTCTAAATCTGCCTTGAGCTGGCATCCAAACCTCTAAGTCGTATTTCTTGGCTGCAGGAGCTCCTAACTCGCCCGAAGCTACATTAACTACTCTATATGGGAGGCCAAGACCTTTGAAAAGCTCTTCTGCATGTCTAATAAACATCTCAAATACGTCCCAGCTCTGCTCAGGTAACGTGAACGCAAATTGCTCAACCTTGTGGAACTGATGTACTCTGAAGATTCCTTTAAGGTCTCTGTTTCCCGCACCAGCTTCTTTTCTAAAACATGGGCTTATACCTACGTATATTAATGGCAATTCCTCTTCGGGTATCTCCTCGTATGCGTGGAGGGCTGCTAAGGAGTGTTCTGCTGTTGCTATTAGGTACAGATCTTCACCTTCGATCTTGTATATAGCATCCTTGAACGTCTCTAGATCGATTACGCCGCTTATTATTTTGTGCCTTAGCATGTAGGGCGGAAGGACTAGCTTGTAACCGCGCTGCGTTAAGAAGTCTATAGCATATAGTAGCAATGCGAAGTCGAGCCATACAAGGTCATCGAAAAGGTAATAAAACCTTGAGCCCGCAACCTCTCCGGCTTTCTGAGTGTCTCCTAGTTTAAGCGCCTTCTCTAACATGTCTGCGTGTCCTATAGGTCTCCAGTCTATTACTTCGTAATCCATTTCCAGCCCTTTACCCTTGGTCTCTCCCAGAAATAGTTGCAGGTGTTCGCGGTACACTTTTGCTTTGCCCCAGCAACGTATTGGCATGTTGTAGGTTTCATCTGGGCCTATAGGGACAGATTCGTGGATGATATTAGGTAGTGATAACAGAAGTTCTTCTCTACGCCTCTCAATCTCCTTAAGCTTCGTTTCGTATAATTTAATCTCCTTTAATAGTCTCTTCGCTTCTTCAATGCGCTTTTTACGTTCTTCAGGCGGAAGTCTAGGTATTTCGCTGCTGATCACATTATGTTTGTGCCTAAGTTCATTAACGTATGTGAGCATCTTCCTCCATTCTAGGTCTAGCTTGTAAGCCTCGTCAACTATTGCAGGGTCTATGAACCTCTTCTTCACAACGTCCTTAAGAGCTTCGGGATTACTTCTCAGGAGCTCAAGTATAGTCCAGGACATATACCCATCTCCCACTTGAATGAATTCGCTAGAGTTTTATCTGCCTAAGTGGGGTCAGCTATGGTGACCCCCTCATCATAGTTGCTCAGCCTGGCTAGGAATCTTCAACCCTCTATGTACCTAAGCACAGTTACATTTTGACTTTTTATAATTTAGATTAGTAAAGTAGCCCTGGTGTACAGCTGTGAACTCTGTTGAGGATGTGAAGAAGAAAGTTATTGAGGTACTGCGCACAGTCTACGATCCAGAGATACCTATAAACGTTTACGATTTAGGTTTAGTGTACAAAATAGATGTAAGTGATGATAAGATAGTTGTTGAGGTAGGGGTCACAACGCCCTTCTGCCCCATAGCCTATATGATACCTAGAGCCATAGAGGAAGCTCTTAAAAAAGCTTTCGAAAAGAATGGTAAGAAGATAGAGGTGATGCTGAATTTAGAAAAACAGTGGAAGCCGGACATGATGACCGAGGAAGGAAGAAGAAGGTTTAAAGAGCTCTATGGATACGATCCCGTGGAGGCATCACGGCGATAAGATAATTCTTGTTTGCTAAGTAGCCGAGCGGCATTCTTGGACCTCGGCTATATCTATACTTCTCTCATGTGCATAATCGATGAATTTTCTCAATACTTCTGTGCACAATTTTTCTGCAGAGCTAGCATCCTGGCTATATGCGGATATATAGATCTTGACTACGGGCTTGCCTAGCTCCTTGCCTTCAGGATGGCTCTTGATATAAGTCGAGGGATAGGACTTTGAGACCTGTTTGATGAACCCGGCGATCTCGGACTCCATAGTTCTGAGTCTTATGTGCCCCTCGGCCAGAATTAATCGGCGGCTTTTTCTGAGTTGAGGTTCTATGTACTTCTCGAATATAGCCTCCATCTCCTGCGGTACCCCTGGAAGCGCTATTATTATCACCTTGGGTCTGGTGAGGGCAAGGTAGACGCCAGGGGCTATTCCCACAGGATTAGGGAGAGGTATCGAGCCCTGGGGCAGCATTGCCATCTTCAATCTCTCCTCGGTAAGCGGTACACCCTTGCTACGGTACTTAGCCTCAATATCTTTGAGAGCCTCTGGGTTTACTTCCAGCTCCAATCCTGCAAAGGTAGCTATAGCCTCTAAAGTTCTGTCGTCTGGGGTAGGCCCTAGACCTCCCGTAGTTATGATCATATCAGCGTCGAACGACGATACTGAAAGTCTCAGTGCTTCCACGATATCTCTAAGGTCGTCGCCTACCACAAGCATAGCTTTCACGTTTATGCCTAAGAGATAGAGTTTCCGGGCGATAAAAGAAGCATTTGTATTGATCACACGACCTTGCAAAAGTTCGTAGCCTATGGTCAATATTACTGCTTTGCTAATATTCGAAAGATCTAATTGTTGCATTACACGAAACCTCAAAATCTCAGATCTATTATCATTGGTATGCGGAATAGAGCCTCGAACAAGTTGAGGTCCGCATCGAATGTGTACTTGACCTCGGTGTAATTCTTCCTGAATTCTATGACTTCTTTTCGTACTTCTTCGGGTTTCTTACCGTCTACTAGTACCTTCTTAAAGAACTCAGCTATTACATCCATTTCGCTTTCCTTCATGCCGTATCTGGTCATTTCCTGCACTCCTATTCTTATACCGCTCGGGTCTTTAATTGCGTCCGGGGGGTCGTAGGGTAAGAGGTTCTTGTTCACTATTATGTTAGCTTCTTCCAAGAGTTTTGCTACTTTCGCACCTCCACCAAAATTCTTAATATCTACCACTACTTGATGAGACTGTGTAAAACCGAGGTGTTCGCCCAGAACTTTGAAGCCGTACTCATGAAGTTTCTCGGCAAGCCTCTTAGCATTTCTGATTATCTGATCTGCGTAGGCTTCTCCAAAGTATTTCATCTCTATTGCTGTGACAGCAGTAGCAGGAAGTCTGTGCAGATGGTGGTTACTTACGAACAGCGGGAACACAGCCTTCGATACTTTTTTGTAAAGATCCTCAGAATTCGTAGCGATAAGACCACCTTGAGGTCCTGGGAAAGTTTTGTGCGTGGAAGAGGTAATTATGTCAGCTCCGTGTTTAAGAGGATTGCGCCAACGCTTTCCTACTATTAGACCCAGGACGTGTGCGGCATCATAAACCAACTTAGCATCTACGCTGTGTGCGGCTTCGGCTAGCTCCTTTACTGGGTGAGGAAATAGGTACACGCTACCTCCGAGGACGACAAACCTAGGTCTAACTTCTTCGATCACTTTGATCGCTTTATCAACGTCTACGTTCATGTTCTCTTGATCGTAGGGAAGTTCTATGTGTTCGATCCCGAGAGCTCCTAGTGTTCCAAACTTGGTGTGGCTAACATGAGCTCCTGCTTGAACAGGTGCTATAACGGCCTTTTCACCGGGCGCTGCGAGCACTCTAAATGCTGTAGCATTCGCTATAGTGCCGCTTATAGGTCTAGGTTCGACGAACTGCACTTCTAGCAATTCACCCATGAGTTTTGATACAAGGATCTCAATCTCGTCAACGTACTTGGTACCTTGATAGTATCTCTTTCGAGGTTTTCCTTCAGCGTATCGATGCATCATGTCAGTTAAATAAGCAGCCTCGGCTAAGGGGCTCATCGCGTTTTCGCTAGCTATTAGATTTATACACTCGAGTTTCCTCCATCGATTATGTTCAGCTACATACCTTAGCACATCTATGAGTTCACCGGGCAACTTCAAAGCTGTAGCCCCCGTTGATGGATTGGTGTATATCAATAAATAACTCTCACTGGCTTCACTTTGAGTAGGCGGGTGCATTGCCATACGCTAGGATGCTAGCTGGGTATGTAGAGCTGCTGAGGCTACATAATGTTGCGCTTACTATGTTAGCTACGGCGATAGGCGTATTATCCTCAATCCTCTATTTTTCTGTAGCCCTAGAAGGAGGAATTTGGAGAGTTTATCTCTTAGCATCTTGCGTAACGAGCCTGATAGCTGCTGGAGGCTATGTTGTTAACGACTATTACGACATAGATATAGATTCTGTGAACAAGCCTTGGAGACCATTACCCTCGGGAATCATATCTATGAGAAGTGCACTGCTGTTATCGATGATCTTGTTTATAGGAGGCACAGCTTTATCTACGGTGATAGGCCCTCTATCATCGGTTCTTGCGGCATTTACAGCGTTGCTCCTGCTTACATACTCGAAAACCTTTAAGAGGAGAGGCTTTAGCGGAAATATCATCGTGTCCCTTTGTGGAGCACTTTCTATAGTCTATGGTGTAGTCTCGGTAGTAGATAAATTCGGTCTCTATAACAAAGTATTCTCGATGAATTTCGTATTATCGCTCGTACCAGCTCTACATGCATTTCTGCTGATATTGTTGAGGGAGATTGTAAAGGGAATAGAAGATTACGAAGGAGATAAGATACACGGTGTCAAGACCCTTGTAGTTGTATACGGTATTGAGAAGACTTATGGAGTGCTCTTGGTGTTGAGTTCTTTGTTGATATGTATCAGCATAGTTCCGTTGTTCGCTGGTTTGGGTATTGTATACCTGTTGCTAGCAATAGTTGTGGATGTGTTGGTAGTGTACGCTCTTTACATACTCAGACCGAGAAGTCTAAGTGATATGAAATCCATGGTTACTAGAGGAGCGTGGGCGAGAAGAGTCCTGAAATATGCCTTCGCCATAGGGATAATGGCATTCCTACTAGGTTTTGCTGAAATTGTTTTAAGAGGTTATTAAACGTATATCCTCTGTAAATACTCTCGCAGCACGACGCCACAAAATCCTAACCAAGGTGATACCACCCATCTCTTTGTAGTTCTTTCTCATGTTTAAACTCACAGAAATCTCTGAACCAGGTTTTATGGGTGGCACTACTGTTCTATCTACTACAGCTCCAGCTCGCATAAGAAGCACCTGTACAGCATCATCGGGCGGTACAGCCCCATCATTTCTTATGAAAACTTTTACGTGATTATCATCAATTTTGACACTGCATCTCAGCTGAGGCATTGCTATATTGCTCATACTCATTATATCGTATATTAATTTGACGGTACTTCTGCGTGGTGTAGTGCTCTCTATAGCGAGTGTAGAGCGAGTAATTGGGTTCTTCAACTTCAATTCATAATCATTGAAACCTCTCAGCATTCTTAGGTGATGTTGATTATTGTCGAGCTGCAGTCTCACGTTAGCTATACTGGCATTCGTCGCCATACCTATGTAGTAATTGTTGAAATTTCCTTTCAAGTCTTTGGCAAGAGAATACCCACGTACTACTTCTTGTCCTTCCTTAAGAATTTGTAGACCCACGAATCCTTTCACTATACTCTCACTGTTTTCGACCTTGTAGAAGACTAAAAGCGAGACAGCATCTATGGTTATGGGTTTACGGCTGTCGTATATCAGCATTACATCAGGCTCCGCTGGATTCTTCAGAAGTGCGTGAGTTACATCGTATATATAGAGTGCGTGTACGAACTCCGAATCTGTGAGCTCGAGTTGTGGTTTCAATTCTCTTGTTACCGTAACCCCGTTCAAGCTGAGCTTCCACTTGGCATTCTTATCTATGTCGTTCGCCGTTATGCTGACCAATAGATAACTTTCAATAGGCTTAAGTTTCTCTAACCGGGTTCGGAAGAATTGTTTTCTGGGTCTACCTATTCCCCCCATCTGAAGATCTTCGCATAAATGGTGAAGAGCAAATACTCCGGGGAAGCTATCCTTTGTAAGCTCCAGTATTTCCACCGCTTACCGCCCTTTCAGAGAAATTAAAAGGTTAGGATAAAATCTCTTAACGATGGGGATTAAGCTGCTCATTAGATTTAGTTCTAAAAGCGTTTTTAATCATTGTTACTAACTCGCACAACTTGCATACTTCTCTTCTATAGGATGTAGGTTCACCGCATACACTGCATCGAGGTAATTCTGGTAATTGCTGTCTTTTTACATAAGGCTCTAACAAGAGATCCATGAATTCTACAAACCTTAGTAAAGTTCCGGGTGAGGTATCTTCAAGACTATAGAGATAATGTCTTATACGGGCTCGAAGTGTTGGCCTTAGCTCTAAATACCGGCATTCGGTTTCCTGGAACCTGAAACCCTTAAGATAAGCGTAGGCCGTACTCTCATATTCGTAGACTTTACGCAGAGGCTTAACCCTTCTAACAAAACTGTGGCTGAGGAGTGGAGATAAGGGATGGACTTGTATTATCCGAGCCGGGTCGCCTCTGAGGAGATTCATGAGATAGGTTTGCGCTTCGTCATCTAGATTATGTGCTGTTACCACACGTGACGCACCGATCTTCCTAGCATACAAGTTGAGTATTCGCCGACGCGATAAGCCGCAATAAGTGCAAGGAGAGATCTTTATCATTCCGTACATAGAGTATTGAGCTTCAACAAAGTCATCCACACTATACCCTATGACCTCCTTTATAGTCACGACTATATGGTCGATGCCGTATTTCCGTGTGATAGTCCTCAGTTTTTCCACGTCTTCAGGCCTGTTGTAACCTCTGATACCCTCTATTATGGATAATGCCACTAACTTGCTAGCATCGTGAACCCTCACTATTATATCCAATAAAACGAAACTATCTTTACCCCCCGAAAGAGCGAGGAGCAGTTTATCTGAAGATTCAAACATGTTGTACCTCCTTATCTCCGCCTGGACCCGCTCTTCGATGTCAGCGAAGAAGCAATGTTTGCATAGTTTCAGCCCACTGTGTTTTTGGTAGAATGTGGCGGACCTAGATCTACATACATCGCATAGAGACATAATTCCCTGCATCACCTTAACTCTTAGCTATCACTTCATCAACGCTGTGTATAACTCCCCCCATATCCTCGATTACATTCCTCACATCTTCGAATGCGATGTTGTCTCCCTCTATTACTACCGTCAGAGTTAAGGTCTCTACATCGACTTCATTCACCTTTACGCTGACCATATTAATTCCTTTAAGTTCTGACAACTTCTCCGCAAGGTCTATTATTGATGGTCCGCGAATGGATTTGAGCACATCTAGTACAAGCCTGACTATAGCCATCTCCAGTTGGCCACCGTAAATAGATGTGCATTAGGGAAGCGAATAAAGCTTTGCAGAATATCAGATTGGGTATGCAGGTTGGTGGCAAACTTAAAGTTTGTACGGACTTGCGGTCTTACGAGATAGCAATAGAGAATAAGAATTTGTGTGTTGATATAGTGAAGCATGTAATGTCAATAGGAAGTTAAACTACATTAATTGGAAACAGGTCTAAGGTATCTAAAGGAAATGGCATCTGTCTACTAAAATATGATGAT
>QMWT01000010.1 GCA_003661775.1 Thermoprotei archaeon | reverse complement strand
TCATCATGCATCATCAGCATCCTATCTATCAGCTCATGCTCGTCGATCTCGTATTCATCGTCTTCTCCACTATTGCTACTGTTCTTCACCTTGAATATGCTCTTCAAACGCTCCTTCTCCTCCCACGAAATCCTACCTACCTTATATAAGTAGTCAAGGTAGATGCGGATGAGCTTAACCTTCCACTTGTTGTCGCAGATCTCTAGGTAGAGATCGTAGTTAACCGTCTTTCCGCTTAACTTCTTGAGGTAGTTCATGTAGTCACGAGCAGTCTTCTCGCTGAGCTGTCTATCTTTGATCAGATACTCCCAGAACCTCCCATCATATTCTATCCTTACTTCACGCTTCTCAATGTTGTTAGTTACCCCCAGAGACTGTAGAAAGTTGATGAACTTGCTTAGGTCGTCAGCTGAAGTGAACTCGATGACTACGCGATTATTCTCGACTATTATCCTGGGCACAGATATCCCTTTAAATATGCAGGCGTATAGGTATTTAAGCCGTGAGCGAAAGTATTCATAGACTTCGCAGTCATTGGAAGGGGTAACCCCCATAAAAGAATTCAGTTCAGCCGATGACCCTACCGATGTCCTCCCGGCCTTGAGAGCCGGTGGGGCTCGTGCCCCGCGCGGGTTCGAATCCCGCCCCCGGCGCCACTCCCCATTGACTTCATGTAGAAATACTCCTTTTCTAATGGACCAGTATATCCAGCATGATTAATACAGGTATTGTTGAATCTCAACATGTTTAATCTCTCAAATGCCGAAAACATAAACACTATGATAACTTTCTCTGGAACCGCTTTCGATGTATATAGGTGTACCAGCTTTAAAAGGCTCCCCCGTAAAGGGAGCAAGGTTTATATCTGGCATACTGCATGTTAATCGCAAGGCTGAGGGGTTTTGATTCCATAGAGGCAAGACCCTGACTATAACAATTATTGGAGCGGGGAAGATAGGTTCTGCCATAATTAAAGCGTTAAGAGAGGAGAAACCTTACTGGACCATCATAGGTACTGGGAGGAGGGAAGAGACTCTGGCTAGGGTTAGTGAGCTCGGAGCTATAGCAACGAATAATAATAGGGAGGCGTGTAAGGTCTCAGACGTAGTAGTGTTATCTGTTAAACCTTTTCACCTGCCTATCGTGGTTGAAGATATAAGGGGTGTTGTTAAGAACAAGACGGTATTGTCTGTTGTAGCTGGTGTTAAGACTGAGCTTCTAGAGAAAATGCTTCCCGGGGCCAGGGTTGTGGGGGCAATGTCTAATATCAATGCTGTGGTAAAGTCTGCCATAACAGCTCTTACTGCAGATAGAAGTGCTGATAACGAAGATAGAGCAGTTGCTGAGGAGGTTTTCCGCATGCTAGGAGACGTTGTGTGGATACCAGAGGAGTATATGGATGCCTTTACTGCACTCATTGGCATTGGCCCAGCGTTCGTAGCCGAGCTTATCGACGCGCTGGTCCTAGGCGCTGTTGCTACGGGCATGCCTAGGGAGCTCGCGTACAAGGCTATGTTAAGACTGCTCGAGGGCACAGTTAGGGCTCTCGAGGAAACCAGATGGCATCCTGCGATCCTGAGAGACCTTGTTGTTACACCCGCAGGTACAACAATCAGAGGCATCTACACTATGGAGTTAAGAGCAGTAAAAGCAGCGCTGATGGAGACAGTCCAACAAGCTACCAAGAGGTCGATCGAGTTAGGCCTCGAGATCTCTAATTGGCTAAACAAGAACATGAAGAATAAATGAAAAGAAACGCATTCTGAATATCCTCCGCCTTCTTTTCCTTGACAAGCCATTAGCCTTGGTAAACAACGCCTTTCTAACTTTTACAAGGCTGCGAAAATACGCAGCCATAAAAGGAGTGTCCAGAAAATCGATTTGAGCGATAGCCTCCGAGCTAATCATCTGTATTCCTTGACCGGTCGTGGATCGTAGAAAATATGCTACTGTGCTAATATTTGACGAGACTATTTATACCATCTCGTTTCCCACGAGTATCAGGGGTCATGCTTGTTCCTGGTCTTAGTAATGAGGAGGAATTCAGAGATGCTATAGAGAAGTACCCCGGTGCTGAACACAGCTACGCGCCTGTTCATGTAGGGAAAGGCTTTATTGAAACAATAGTTGTAGGTGGTCGTAGTCTAAAACAGCACATCATTGAGAGTTGTTGGGTGCCTGCTCGATGCCTAGTTAATACATACCTACCCCAATTGAACTTTAAGAGATGTAGCTGAATATATTCGAACATCGTTTATCAGCCCAGAAACCGATCATCATAGATCAGGTAATCTAGCCCTCATCACTGTACACAGTACTCTACTAAGCGAAGTATATTAGCGCTGTGCACCTTAGGCGATAATCTCATAAAGCTTCTTGTGTTCATCAGCATCTGCGAGAGTCAAAACTATGAAAACCGTAGTGTTGTTCACTGGCCCTGCGGGTGCAGGCAAGTCTACCCTTGTTAAGGCGTCGCCAAGTGGCTATCTAGTTCTCAGGGTGTAAAGAGTTTCAAAGCCAACCTAGATCCCGCAGCCGAAGTACTTCCCCATATGTCTGATTTTGATATAAGGAGTATTGTAAAGGCATCAGAGGTCGCCAAGAAGTATATGCTCGGACCGAACGCAGCACTACTTAAAGCTGTTGACATAGCAATCGGCAGACTAGATGAGGTGATGACAGCGATCTCTAGGAGCGACCACGAATTCGTACTTATTGACATACCCGGTCAGATAGATTTATTTATCTTCAGAGACATCTCGCCTAAACTCATTAAAAACTTGCTCAGCTTACCAGCAGAATAGTAACGTTATTCGTAATAGATGCAGAACTCGTAACACGTTATGAAGACTACGCGTTCCTACCACTACTAAGCATTGCACTGCAAGCCAGGTTAGGCGTTGACGTAGTGCCCGTACTCAACAAGGTGGATCTCATAGAACGTATAGAGTTCGTGGGTGATGGAGTAAGCGATGTTGAGAACGCAATTAAGAAGCTTATGCTGCTTGGAACTTATGGAGAAATGCTCGCAGAGCTTATGAAGATAGCGAAGCTGTATGGAAGAGCTGTAAGAGTACCACGTGTTTCAGCGGTCAAGATGGAGGGTATGGAGGTGCTTCACAGAATTATTCACGAAGTTACCTGTGCGTGTGGAGACCTTACGTAGACTCAAACATTAATTATTTGTTGGTGGGCCCGCGGGGATTTGAACCCCGGACCTCCGCCTCGTGAGGGCGGCGTCCTAACCAGGCTAGACGACGGGCCCCACACCACCACAAGGAGTTAGTTAGCACCAGATTTTTATGTCTTAATAGCTATTCGAAAAACAGCGGGAAGCATCGGATGGATAACTGTTTCGAGCGGGGCGACTATGTTTTAATGAGTGTAAAACCTGTATTCGCCAACGAGATACTCTCAGGTACTAAAAAATACGAGCTTAGGTCTAAAGGCCAAAGAATTGAGACAGGAGATGTAGTTATAGTCTATGCTTCAGCACCTGTTAAGAGCATAGTGGGACTCTTCAGAGTTGGCGAGGTGTTTATTGTGGAATATCCTGAGCTTGTTAGACTTTTCCAGAGGGGTGTACTGCGAGGAGTTACCGAGAGAGATATACAGTTTATGTACGGTAAGAAAAGGCCTATACTAGTATTAGAAGTAGTGGAACCTAAAAGAATCGCAACGCCAATAACACTAGCTGAGCTGAGAGAGATAATGCCAGGATTCAGACCCCCTATCAACTATCTGAGGATCTCGAGGGAGAACCCTATAGCTAAAGAGGTTATGAAGAGATTTTGCTGCATTTAACGACTTCGACTATACATTTTGGTTCGACAAACTTCGTCAGGAAGACCTTAGGAGAGGCTCTGAATATCTTTCCGTATTTTCGTACACACTCGGCATCTACGACTATTGCCACGGGGTTGAGTTTACTATGTCTGCTGCCTACGATACAAGCCTCGTCTACTGAAGTTGTTAGGTGAACGAAATGTCTATTCATGGGTTTTATACCTTCCTTCAGTATCCGTTCTGCGCAGTTCATCGATGTGCCGTGATAGAGGATCTTGAGGGTCTTCTCCTCAGGGTAACTTATCGTGATCCTTAACCTTCTGCTATGGCCATAACGTGCTCTGATCGCACCGTTTCGCAGTTCAAATCTTCCTTTGGGATCTGTTGCCGTTACGGCAATCACGTGTAGGGGTTGAAGCCATGAGTAGAGCTCTTTGTATCTCCACCTGGTTCTTATGGCCTCTACCAACGCCTCTACTTCTACCCATCCCTCGCTATCTAGTTCTAGTCCTACAGACTCAGGGTCGTGGCGCAGTATATAGGATAGTAGCTTGCTTAGCCTAACACGTCTCTCTGGGTCCAGCACTAAGAAGGTAGGGGATCCGCAATGCATATTATCTTCGGTGAATGCTCCGCACACTCTACAGCGGTATATAGGCTCCACTTCTACCGTTCCCCTAACGACATACTCTTTTCCGTACAGCTAATTAGTTTCTCTAGAGTAGGGATGATGAGGAGCTGGCGAGGGGAGCACGTGACGAAAAGGCAAGGTGCTGACCGTGCCGATGATGTTAAGGACCCCCTCGAGGAAAGGATGAAGAACCCGAAGTTAGCTGAGGAACCTCGATCAAGTATTTTAAACAGTGTTGCAGTGTTAGAGATTAAGGTGATGAATACTCCCCAGCATGAGCTGTGATGAGAATTCCTTTAGCTGAAGGGTGACTTGTGCTGAAGGGCAAAACTATGAGAGAGGCCATAAACAGTATTCTGTGGAACCAGCGAGAGAGCAAGGAGAGGTACTCGTTGCTAGTGCTAGATAGATTTGATGGAATAATAGAGATTCCGCTAAGAGAAGTAGAACGTGTTGACAGAGGCTACATATATTTTAGAGATCCACCGGGCAAATTCATACCTATTCACAGAGTTCGGGCTATTTTAAAAGATGGTGAGATTGTCTGGAGCAGACGGAAATCCACCTAGGTTATGAATAGCTACTCGAAAATGCTGATTAACCCTTATCGGAAGTTTCACGCAGTGTTAATATACCGAACTAATCCTAATATGCTTCGGGTCTAGCTACATGGAAAGAGTCAGTGCTGAGATCAAGGAGCTGAGGTATTCTATTGTCGACATATCTCAGGACCTTCCTAGAGGAGTTGAAGGTTTTGTAATAGCTCCCGTAGTGATTGACGATATAAATGAACATGTGGTGAATTTCGCTGCCAAGGTCTTGTCACTCCTCGTAAATGGCGGGTACAAAAAGATACTGTTCAAGGATAAGGAGAGGCTCAGATGGCTATTCAGACTTTTAACTGAGTACATGAAGCAGTTGACGATACACATAGCATCCGAGATAAAGCTTCTTGATTCAGATTTCGTTGTGCTAGTTATACTGAAGGGCAGAAAGCTCAATGCTATTTCAGCTATTTTCAAGAGCGATGTGATAGATTTTGAATCCGATGAAGAGAACAAGGGTACCGTCGTGATAATAACAGATACAAAACTCGGAGCTAACGACATAGAGAGAGTGCTGGCTAAAATTCAGGAGGTAGTCGATCACTATGCTTCTAGGCTAGGCTTCTACGTACCTTCGATAACAGCTGTTGAAGATATTCGTGTTTTGTTAACGGCGATCGAAGAATCTGATATTATAAAGATAAGGATTAGAGAAGACTATGGAAAACCCGTAACGATAAGGATACCTGTTCAAAGACCTGCATGGAGTCTAGATGATCTGCCGCAAAAATTAAGAGAGGAATTTGAGCTGCTGGTCATAGACCCTATAAAGAGTAAAGCTATGTACGCACCGCGGGGCATGCTTATTGTAGGGCCACCTGGAGTAGGTAAATCCGTTACTGCTGAGGCGCTTGCACAAGCGCTCAGTAGAAAGCTTGTTCGATTGATGCCTAGTAGCTACCGCTCGATGTGGTACGGAATGACCGAGAAGACACTGTTCAAAATCTTCAGGATGTTGAAGAGACGCGATGACATAATAATAGTTGTTGATGATGCTGATTTCCTTGTACAGCGTATGCAGGCAATACATGAAGCCTATATAGCGGAAGTTAATGTGTGGCTTAATATACTCCAGGATCAGTCAAGACCCTTCACAGTCATGACAACGAACGTGCCGGATATCATAGACAGAGCGTTGATAAGACCAGGAAGACTTGATGTCGTTGTCGTAATGGGATTTCCAGATAAGGAGATGAGAAAACAGATAGCCACGCGGGCTATCAAGAGATACAAGGTCAACGCTTCATCAAAGATGGTCGACGAAATAGTAAGGATTACAAGATGGTTCAACGCTGCTGAGATAGACGCGCTGATAAGAATGGCGGCATCCAAAGGACGTGGCTGCATCACCTCCGAGAGCTTAGAGTGGGCCAGAAAGAAGTTCAGAATAAATGAGTCCGAAAGGAGGTTTGCGCAGGAGAACCTTCAGTGGTATGGTGATAGAGTACCAGGACTTGTAGTATCCTACGTACCTAAAGAATATGAGATATAGCGCTTTCCTCCAGACCTAAACTCAGCGGAGTACATCTATTATTATAGCTACGTTGAACATCAGAAGTGATGAAATAAAGAGGAGTTTTCTTGAACTAGTTGAGGTATTGAAGAGATGGTATAAGACGAGCGCAGAGTTCAGAATGCATAACATGAAGATCGCTGCTAAGAACGTTGTTATGCTCAAACTCTCTGAGCTCGACCATCCTAAAACCTCTAGGAGTCTATAGGAAGCACTTAATGCTGTGAAAAGTAGTATGAAGTATCTTAAGGATCTTAGATAGAGACCAGTCGTAACCGTTAGGATCGGGTCGAGAAACGAATCTAGTTTGTATGAAAGTGCGTGGCTCTCAGTAAGGAGTATTGTTAGAGGTATGGCTGTGAATAAAGATGTTAATATCAGAATCATAGTGTAGTCCAGAGGTATTAAGGTTCTCAGCAAAGATGCTAACATTATTATGGGCAGAGCCACTAAGGCTAGTAGCAGTGTGGTATTCGTAGCCTTATCCCTAGCTATGTAGAATACTATCGGGAAAGCTCCTACAGCAAGTAGTGGTAGTATAGGTGTTTTGATCTCAAGTGTTGCAACCTCGCTACAGTTGTTCTTAATGAACGTTAGGAGTGCAGATATAGATATTGATGTTGCCGGTACAAAGAGTAAGTTGCGGAATTTGCGTACCGAAGCGAGATGAAGGAGAAGCACTGATAAGGATATCAAGGCTGCATACTCAAAACTGCAATCCAGTACACATTGTAGGATTGCACTCAATAATAATCCGCAGATAGCGGAGTGTATTGACCCAACAACTCTTGTACATAGGGACAGAATACTTGCAGGTTTCTCGTAAACACGTGGAGTCCTAGGTAAAGTATTTGCCATGAAGAGCAGTATTAAGAAGAACCATAGTACGTGCACTAGATCGATGCCTCTTACGCCGAGTAAGTACAGCGGTACAGCGAGTAAGTGAAAAGTTTCCATTACAAGCAGCTCGCACATATCTACCCCTCTGATACCTCATTAGCCTCGAGATGCACCTCGCTGCTCATGTGCATTAGTTCGAGAGGGCTAGGCTCGACTTCTGCAAAACTCTTAGACGTACTTTTTCTAAAGACAACGACAACAACTATGGAGTCACCTATGTCTACAGTGTATGCATATCCTCTCGACATGAGCTTCGTTATAGTGTCGCGGTCTATAGCTAGGGTGTCGTCAGCAGCTCTTCTCTCCGCACTCGAAACTATGTTACCGTAGAATACGGGAACGATTGTTGATGCTGCTAATGCAGCTGAGATAGCTATGTCTATAAAGCTAACAGCCATGACTATACCCGAAAATAACGATTTATGTGGGAATATTTGATAAGCAGAAGGGCGAGATAAAAACCTCTAAAAACTCTTTGTAAGTGCTTCAAGACATCTACGTACAGCTTCTCTAGGGTTATCCGAGTGCGTGATGTACCCGCCTACAACGACTATGTGTGCACCACTATGCACAACTTCGGGAATAGTTTCGGGTCTGAGACCCCCCGCCACCGAAACCAATAGATTCAGTATTCTTAGTTAGGAGATAGCCCTTGTAAGCACCGCAGCAGTTATGCCTCGTCTTCTCTGAACATCTATGCCTACATGTAAACCCACTATATCAACATCCAGCTTCGCAACTTCGGAACCTCTTTTCACTACGTCCCTAACACCTATCATATCCACTTGCACAGCCACGCCGAGTTCATGTGCCTTCCACACAGCCTCTTCAACAACTTCGTCTCCCACAGCTCCAAGCACTGTCACTATATCTGCGCCAGCCTCGGCAGCTATGGAAACTTCTAGGGCTCCAACATCTGCTGTTTTCATATCAGCTAGAATCAATGCATCGGGAAGCTCCTGCCGGATCTTCTTAATGGCTTCAACACCTGCGTACTTTATTAAAGGAGTTCCAACCTCTATTATCACACCAGGTTCTTCTGAATACGCTTTCCGCGCTATGGAAATAGCCTTATCAAGCTCCAAGAGATCTAGTGCTATTTGCAGAATTGGACCGCGTTTGATCAGCTTTTTAAGCTTGGTCAGCGAATCCATTGATATAACACCTACCAATGCTTTAAGACGTTACCTTAAAAATAAACTAGTCCACTAGATAAGTCAATAACTGGGCACAGAGTGACAAAGTACATATTCATCACAGGAGGCGTGCTGAGCAGTGTAGGCAAGGGTGTAACCACAGCATCGGTAGGATTGCTGATAAAGTCTATGGGATACAATGTTACCGCTATTAAAATAGATCCATACCTGAATGTCGATGCTGGTACCATGAGCCCCTACGCCCACGGCGAGGTCTTCGTTACCGAAGATGGTGGAGAAACCGATCTTGACCTTGGACACTATGAGAGGTTCCTCCACATAAACCTCTCTAAGAAGAATAACATAACCACTGGTCAAATATACCTCTCGGTAATTATGAGAGAACGTAAAGGTGATTACCTAGGTGCAACTGTGCAGATAATCCCTCACATAACAGATGAGATAAAATCTCGTATAAGAGAGATAGCCCGCGAGAGTGGAGCCGATGTAGTGTTAGTGGAGATCGGGGGAACAGTTGGCGATATAGAGGGTTTACCATTTCTCGAAGCAGCGAGGCAGATGAGGCTTGAAGAAGGTTTTGAAAATACAATGTTCATACACGTGGCATTAGTGCCTACGTTGAAGACTACTGGTGAGCAGAAGACAAAACCCGTTCAGCACAGCGTGCAGGAGCTAAGGAGAATAGGTATACAACCCGATGTTATCGTTGCACGTTGTGAAACACCCTTAACACCCGAAGCTAGGAGAAAGATAGCTCTCTACAGCAATGTTCCTCCCGAAGCGGTCATCTCTAACCATGACGTGGAAACGATATACGAAGTCCCTTTAATTCTGAAAAGTCAAGGTGTTGATAGAAGCATAGCTAAGAGGCTAGGGCTTGAGTATAGAGAACCTGACCTTTCTAGGTGGATACGGTTTGTCGAGAAGGTCAAAAATGCATGTAGAACTGTGACCATAGCAATGGTTGGGAAGTACACTCATCTTAGAGATAGCTACATGAGTATAATAGAGGCGCTAAGACATGCGGCAGCTCATTTAAGCGTGAAACCAGTTCTTATCTGGATTGAAGGTACGGATATAGAACAAGGGAAAATAAGTGTAGAGGATGCCCTCAATAGTGTTGAGGGGGCGGTGATCCTCCCTGGTTTTGGGAAACGTGGTGCCGAAGGTAAGATGAGAGCTATCAAGTATCTGAGGGAGCATGGAATCCCCACTATAGGGATATGCTTCGGTCTTCAGCTCATGGTCATTGAATTCTCGAGAAACGTGTTAGGGCTTAAGGATGCCAACAGTACAGAACTTGATCCGAATACTCCTCACCCAGTTGTAGACCTGATGAAAGGTCAGCGTCATATAGATAGGCTTGGCGGGACAATGAGATTAGGAGCAAAGTCTATATGGCTTGTAAGAGGAACACGTGCGTATGAAGCTTATGGAGGACGAGATGTTGTTTACGAGAGGCATCGTCACAGATACTACATAAACACCAGGTACATTAATGCGTTCGAGAAGGCAGGTTTTAGAGTGAGTGGTTATAGTTTCGAAAATCATGAAGAGGTGATCGAGATAATGGAGCTTAGAGGCAACTTCGTTTATATGGGAACGCAGGCACATCCAGAATTTAAGAGCAGACCTTTAGAGCCTGCGCCTCTATACCTATACTTCATGAAGAACGTGTTGAGGATCTAAGGTTCTTCCTCTAATTCTTCGGGAGGCAGGGGGGCTTCTTGCATCCTACGCTCAACTTCTTCGGCGAGGGTATATAGGAGTATTCTTATTTCTCTTATCACGGGCTTCGCGATCTTTTTTATTCCGCGCTGACCGGGAACATACATAGGTTTTACTAAATTCGCTTCTTCTAATCTCTTTACATGTGTGCTGATGTTTGCTTTGCTATGCCTTAGTTTCTCGGCTAGCTCTTCGATACCCATGTTCTCGCGCATTATCAAGCCTAGGATCCTTAGCCTAGTTGGCGAGGCTAATGCACTAGCAACTTTCTCTATAAATTCTTCGCCTGCTACATACATCACGTCGTTCTCTATCCACATGCCTCTGCTAGGAGTTTTAGCACGGTCACTAGACATGCCTTCAGCCAACACTTTACACCGATCATACAAGGTTCACGCTATAGGTTATAAGGTTAGCGATGAAAATAGTGATTAGCCACAGCATTAAAACGTTTCTAGAGCATTACACTTACTTAATGGGTAAAGCGGTGAAGCAGTTGATCTGCAGAACCCCTATAGTGCTTGGCAAGATAGGCAATAGGGCAAGCCCGTTGTTAGCGGAGGTAGTTTCTCCGCGTCCTATACCCGTAGGTACTTACGCTACGGTGGAAACTTCTTATGAAGATCCGTACTCGGGAGATGCGAAGAAGCTGTGTCTTGTTGGGGTCATAAGCTCGACCTCCTTTAGAAGAAGTGTTCCCGTTAGCGGCATCGCGCTCATTACTAGCGGGGAGCTACACGAAGAGTTCGAAGGTGAGTTGGGAAAGTATAGCCAGTCGTATCTACGCTTCTTCGCAGCTATAACGCACGATATGAAAGTAACTATTCCCAGAATTCCTCCTCCCCCAGATGCCTCAGTTTACCTAGCACCGACCGAGGTACTGTCGACTCTATTCTCATCGAGAAATCCCTCTTCTATTCCAGTAGGGCATTTGTTGGGTAGGCCAGATGTCAGGGTATTCGTAGACGTGAACGCTCTTGCCAAGCATCTCTTCATAACTGGGACCACGGGCTCGGGTAAAAGCAATACGATAGCCATTCTTGTGGACCGTATTGCTGCAATGGGAGGGTTAGCCATAGTATATGATGTGCATGGAGAGTACAGCGGGTTACTTGCGCAAGAAGCTGATGTTCGTGAAGTGGAACTCGCCATTAACCCTCTGAAGATCCCTCCACATGTGTTGGCTAAGATGGTAGTTCCTGAGGGTACAGCTACTGTTCAGCGAAGACTTGTATCTCGAGCACTGAGGCAGTGCCGCGATACGTTCGCTAAAGTAATTGAGCATTATGGCTTAACAGAGGAGGGTGTTAAGAAGTTGCAAGATGTGTTTAGGCGGAGTACAAGGTTACATCAAGAATTCGTTGAACCCGTGGAGGAAGCCGATCTTGATGAAACAGCGGTCAAACTCTTTGTAGAATGCTTGGTTAATGCTATCAACAGCGTTAAAAGCGGTGTTAGCGATAAAAGCATTGAAAGCGCTATAACAAAGGTTGAAGAGTTCTTTGAACATGCTCGCATAAGCTTTGTCCAGCCCAGTGTAACCGAGCTTGCTAGACCTGGGACTATCCTCGTGTTGAACGCGTCTTCTCTAGATGATGAGCAGAGAGATTACATGTTGAAGGTGATAGCAGACGAGTTTTTGTGGAGCGGTAAAAGTAGTTCTGTTAGAGGAAGTCCTATGCCTCTACTCTTCGTAGTTGAAGAAGCACATCTTTTCTTATCCGCTAACAGACCTAGTGTTTCGAGGCCTAGTATTGAGAGGTTAGCACGCGAAGGTAGGAAATTTGGTATTTGTTTGGCATTGGTCTCGCAAAGACCCAGGAACATAGATCTCAATACTATCAGTCAAGTGCAAAACTTCGTCGTTATGAAGCTTGTCCAGGAATCCGATCAAAGAGCTGTCATGAACGCCTCTGATCTTCTTACAGAAGACCTTGTTACTTCACTAGCGACGTTAGCAACAGGTGAAGCACTTCTAATAGGTGAATGGATAGGAAGATTCCCCGCACTTGTGAAGATAGATAAACATCCGGGAAAGAGAAGCGGAACGACCCCGGATATAGTGGCTATTTGGAGAGAGTTCCTCAGTAGAAAGGCTAGAGAACGTACTGATTTGGAGATGCACAAAGAGGTTTTACATGAACTGAAGGAAATTCTAGGTGATGAGCCTTGATGGTGCTTCATGTTAGTGATACCCACTTGGGCGCAGCACCATATGGCTTAACCCTAAGATACCGTGATGTATACGAAGCATTTGTTGAGGCTATGGAGATAGCTTTACGCGAGCATGTAGACCTTGTTGTACATACGGGCGACTTTTTCAATAGTCCTAATCCTCCGCCAGATGCATATATGGTAGCCGCTAAAGTCCTCAGAAAATTGCGAGATAGAGATGTGAAGGTAATTGCTATAGCAGGTCAGCACGATATGCCTAAAAGACGTGGTTTATCACCGCTTCAGGTGCTGGAATCGTTGGGTTTGTTAAAGTACGTTGCTGTAGATGAGATTGCGCATTGGCGAATAGAAGATCTAGAGATCGTAGCTGTGCCGTATAAGTTAAGAGACGAAATTAGTAAACTGAAAAGTCATGGTAAAGGTATACTTGCTGCTCATCTGATACTCAGAGAGACCGGAGTACCTCAATACGATGCTAGACTAGCTGATCTTCCAGAGGGCTTCAGTTACATTGCTCTCGGAGATTACCATAAACATTTAGAGTTAAGACTCTCTAATGGGACACCTGTAGTCTATACTGGCTCTACGGAGGTTTTGAGAAGGGACGAAGTTACAGAAAACGGAAGAATCGTAACTATTGTGGATCTAAGCAAACGTGAGGCTCATATCCAGAAGGTGACGCTTAGAACTCCTCGTCCATGGATTGCAGGGCGGTTTACCGATGTTAAAACAGCTATAAAAACTGTGACCGAGAGAGCTAAACAGTTCGTGTCTAATGGTCTTAAAACTCCCATTGTTTACGTAGAGTTAGAGTGCAAGAATAGTGACCTTACAGAATTTTATCATGTTATGGATAACCTCCTTAAGAAGAACTTGATAGCTTATTACAAAGTCGAGATTCTAGAGTCTTGGTCAAGAGACTTCGAGAAAGTGGTTCTAGAGGAAGTTGGCGAAGTAACTCTGAGGTCAGTAGTCAGAGAAGTTGTAGGCAACGATATTCTGGCGTCGAGAATACTCGAGCTTCTTAATGATCCAAGTAGAGAAAGCGCGAGGAAGTTTGTTGATGAGATCGCATCAAACAAGGAGCTCAAAGAAGCGCTGTTTAAATTACTCGTCAAGACCAAAGGCAGACTACCTACGAGAAAAACTAGAGCTGTGGAAAGCAGAAATAGTCATTCTTTCAAGAAAACAGGTTTAGCCAAATTCATTAGGTGAGCTTTATGTCTGTAACATTGTTAAAGCGTGTAATGTTGAAGAATATCTTGTCGCACGAAGATACTGTTGTAGAGTTTCCGAGAGGGTTCATAGCAATAGTGGGACCTAATGGTGCTGGTAAGAGTACTCTCATAGACTCTATAGTGTATGCACTTCTATATAGCGGGAAAGGTCCTTCAGGAATAAGAGGAGGAAGAAAGGCAGACCTTCTGAGAAAGGGGGCTACGTACGGAGAGATAGTTGTTGATTTTGAGGTTGGGGGCAAGTTATTTCGTGTAAAAAGGAGATTGGGACTTTCCAGACCTGAGGAAGCAGAGCTTTACGAAATCATAGACGGCAAAGAGAAACTTCTTTCCAGAGGAATAGAACAAACCTATAAGACTGTCTTAAGCATACTCCGGGTTCCTACAAGTGAAGCGTTGAGGGCCTCAATAATATCAAGGCAAGACGAGCTTACGACACTTATTGAGAGCATACCTTCTAAGAGAAAGCAACTAATCCTTCAGCTATTAGGACTTGAAGAACTCGAAAAGGCAAGAGAGTTACTGGGTGAGGAAGTAAGAAGACTAGCTATTGAAAGAGGTAGATATCTGGAAGTCGAGAAGAACTTAAATCGTAGAAGGCAACAGTTGCAAGAAATAGAAAGAGAGCGCGAGAAATTACAGAACGAAATTAAGGCACTCGAAGAAAGGCGGAATAAACTCGCCGAAAAATTAGCCGAGATGCAGAGAAAGTTTGAACTTATTGAGAAGTTTACGGAATTAACACAACTCTATGAGTTGGTTACCGATAAGAGAAAATACGAGGAGAAGTATCGTTGTCTACGGAAAGCACTGAAAGCCCTTGATAGAGTTGCTCATGTTGAAATAGACTATTTTGAAAAACTACTCAAAGAGTATCAGGATGTTAAAAGAAGATGGGGGCTCTTCAGACAGAGGCTCAATGCAACTCTTGAAAAATTGAGTAAACTTGTTGGTGGAAAAATTGAGGAGCGGGTTTCAGAGACTTTTGAGAACAAATACAAAGAGTTGCTGATAAAAGAACATAGAATGAAAGCAGAGCTAGAGATTCTTAAGAATAGTCTTCAGGTACTGCGAGACAGTAGTAGATGCCCTATCTGTGGACGTGTACTTGAGCAACCCGAAATAAGCAAAATAAGTAATGAGACTCGTGAGAGAATTCAGAGACTTCTACAAGAGTTGGATAAGATAGACAGTCTTAAGAAGAATGTTGAGGTTAAGATCAAGCTCATTAAGAACCTCGAAAATGATTTGATGAGACTTGAGGGCTCCCTTGAGGAGATTGAGAGTAGGGCTAAGGAACTTGAGGAAAAGTTAAAACCTCTTGCTTCTCAGGTTATGGAACTGTATGACTCGCTGAAAAGAGTTGCAGAGTCTAAAGATGAATTATGTGAGGAGGAAAGGAGTAAGATAAATGGTTTCGTTAGACAGGGATGTCTTGCTGCAATTAAAGAGACGAAAAGACTTCTCGAAAATCTGCGAGGTATGTGCAGTAGCATTGAAGAGATGCTTACCGAAATTAGTAAGAAGCTTACGAATGTTAGCGAAGAGGATGTAGTGAAACAGTATAATGAATTGAAACGAAAATTAACAGAGATGGGTATAAATGTTGGCAATGTTAGAGAACTGTATGCAAAGCTCAAGCTAGGTATCGAGCACTTAAAGACTGAGCTTATGGAAGTTGAGAAGAATTTGGAGAGGTTAAACTCTAGAGAGCAGACTCTTCTCGAACACTATGAGAAACTCGTTAAAGAAGTTGATGAGCTCAGTAAGGAGGTTTACGAACTCAAGGCGCGTGCTGAGGTTTACGAACTCATAGAGTTTCTGAGGAGTGGGATTCTGGGTAAAGATGGTGAAATAGCTAAGAGGCTCACGATAAAAGCACGGACTATACTTGAGCGGGTAACAAACGAGGTACTTTCACATCTCGGAATGTCGATGCGTGTACGGATAACGCCAGATTTCGAAATTGTGGTAAGGAACGAACTAGGGGAAATACCAGTAAAGAACATCTCAGGAGGAGAGAAGACCGCTCTCTCTATAGCTATGCGCATAGCTCTCGCTTATGCAGTGCTAGGGAGAATGCCCAGCTTCTTCATTCTAGATGAGCCTACAGCGCATCTCGATGAGGAGAGGAGACGAGGGCTGTTTGATATGATAAAAAGAATTTCTGGACGCCTACCCCAAGTGATAGTAGTTACTCATGATCGGGAGGTTATTGAGATAGCGGATTACGTCTACGAAGTGTTCAAAGAGGGCTCACGTTCGCACATTCGTGCGTTGTAAAGTGGATGTGGACGCGAAGCTCTGTATTCAGTAAAATAACAACATTTTATGTTGCGGTGTAGTGATACCATACTTAGGTGTCATATTGGTTAAGCTGGGTATAGTGTATAGAAGTTTAGTGGAGCAGGATTTCAAATTGCTTGAAGTATTCGTAAAGTTCTTGGGGAGATATGAATACGTGCCTATAGAGGTCGTGAGTAGTAGGATAAGTTTGTCACCTAAGGAGTTAGATGCCCGTTTAAGAAAGCTTGTAAAACTCAAGATCTTAGAAAGACATCCTACGATGAATGCGTACAGATTAAGATTTCTCGGATTGGACTGTGCTGCTCTTCACAGGCTTGTTAGAAGAGATGTGTTAAAAGCTATAGGCGATCGGGTGGGGACAGGTAAAGAGAGCGAAATCTACCAAGGTATTGCAAGCGACGGTAGTGTGGTAGCGGTAAAGTTCTACCGAATTGGTAGGCAGAGCTTTCGTAGGGTAACGGTAACACGCGATTATGGAGTATCTTTCGAGAGAGGTACGTGGATTCTGAGAAGCGTTATTGCCGGTGAACGAGAGGTTTCCGCACTCGCTGCACTTAACAAGGTTGGTGTTCCTCACGTTCCCAAACTTTATGGAGGAGCGTTGCATGCAGTCGTTATAGAGTTTATTGACGGTGTAGAGCTTTATGTGTTGCGTGAATTGACAGACCCTAAAGGTGTTCTGAGAAAGCTTATTGAAACAGTAAGGTTAGCTTATTGGCGTGCACGTATAGTGCACGGCGACCTGAGCGAGTTCAATGTGATAGTGAGCGTTAGGAATAATGAGGAAGTACCTTATATAATAGACTGGCCTCAATACGTTGAGTCGGAGCATCCTGAAGCACTTAAACTACTTGAACGCGATGTAAGGTACGTGGTAAGATTTTTCAATAAAAGATTTAGGCTCTCAATAAATTTCAAAGATGTATTGGAATACGTGCTTAGAAAGCCAGAGGAGTGATCTCCTCTGGATGTCAAGGTGGTGTAGCTGTTGATGTTTGAGTCTAAGGAGAAGGTCTTAGTAATGGGAATAGACATAGCCAGTGGAAGTCCTGCTTCTAGGACAGCTGAGCCTCAGTACTCGGTGGTGATAATAAGAAGCGATGGCAAAATTATATACGAGACGCAGTTTGCACCTCTTCGGCGTGTTATAAGACTTGTATGGGAGTACAGACCTAGAGCTATAGCTGTAGATAATGTATTCGAACTAGCTCCCTCTAAGAAGAAGCTTGCAAAATTGCTCAGTTTGCTACCTGAGGACACTGAAGTAATCCAGGTAACGTTTAAAGAGTGTGGTTTCCTATCGGTACGCAAGCTTCTCTCTTCCCTAGGCTATGAAGTTCTTACTAAGCCTAGATCCCTAGTTACGGCCTACCTCAATGCGGTACTTGTGCTCCGGGGCGAGGGAACTCCTATAAAAGCTGTTGAGCACAAAACCAAGATAATAATATCACGTGGCAGTTCGATAGGTAAGGGTGGTTCTAGCGCTCAGAGATATGCACGGAGTATGAGGGCTTCAGTTCTCAGGATGACCCGTAAGATCAAGGAGATACTTGATAGTGCTGGCCTCAGCTACGACCTAATATTTAGGAAGAGTAGTGGAGGACTCGATAACGCAGTTTTCATAGTTTACGCACCGCGCTCTGCGCTCACTGGCCTTGTGAAACCTGTTAGAAATAGCGAGGTACGTGTAGTTGTCAAGCCTATATACAAAACAGTACTCTTCGTGGCAGACAGCCCTGAGGTAGAGGCACGTAAAAAGTATGTTATTGTAGGTGTTGATCCAGGACATGAAACGGGTTTAGCTGTTATAGACCTATCGCTGAAACTCCTCCTCCTCATGTCGTCGCGTGAACTTGATAGATCCTCGATAATAAACCGCATATATTCTGTAGGTATACCCGTTCTAATAGCTACGGACAAGGTTCCGCCGCCCGACAATGTTAGGAAATTATCATCAGTCCTCGGAGTACCCCTCTTCACACCCTCGCACAACCCGAGCACAGCGGAGAAGGAAACATTAATTGAGTGGTATAGGAAACGTGTTTCCAATCTAAAGATAGGAACAACACACGAAAGAGACGCTCTTGCAGCAGCTTTGATGGCTTTTAGGCATTACGAGAGAAATCTCAAGGAAGTCGAAGAGAGAATACGTGAAATGGGTATAGATGCTGATATAGATGAAGCTAAACTGATGATCCTGCGTGGTAAAAGCGTTAACGAGGCTATCGAGGCCGTTCTTGAAAGAGTGTTATCTGAAGAAAAAGAGGATAGGGAAGGCTTAAAACAACTCGCCTACAAACTAGCTAGAAGAGTAGATGAAGAACAACGTTCACGCGAGTTAGAGAAAAGAGTCGAAGAGTTGATTCGTGAGCGTGAACTTCTTAGAAATGAGATCAAGGAGTTAAGAAATAGGCTCGAGGAATTAGAGTTTCAGTTACGTTTTACTACTAAAGTGGAGGTAACAGCTGAGGATCTCAGAGATAGGACCATAGCGATGCTAGAGAATAGAGTTAAACAACTCCATCAAAGAGTTCAAATCCTAGAGAAAGAACTTGATAAGCAGATGAGGCTGAACGCCTCGATTATTGGGGTTCTAGAAGGAGTCCTCCGTGGAGAGTATGAGATCCTGCCGCTTATGAAGAATCTCAGCAAGGCCGAGGTAAAGAAAATCCTGCAATACGGGGCCTCAAACAAGGTGTATGTGAAAGCTATGGATAGAATGGAGGTAGAGGTTCTTCGGGAGTTGGCGGACTCTAAGGTGGTTCTGCTTACTGAAAACGTGAGTGAAGATATTTGCAAAATCTTATGGATTCACGGCATCGCCCTCATAGAAAATGTAAAACCAATTCTTGAAATAGAGAACGTTGTCGTCGTCCCTAAACACATGATTTCGAATGAAGTAATATCACAGGCCATCAAGCTTATGGAAGACCATAGAAGAAGAGTTATGTCTGAAACCCAGAGCATTATCGATGAGAAGAAGCTTATCGGCATCATTGAAGAGTATCGTAAACAAGTGAGTGAACAGCAAGAAAGTGTTGAAGAATCTGGGAAATAGATGATTTAGATTTAGAAAAGTAGTACTTCGCCTTTCAATATTTGAGATGTAAGGTCTCTTATTCTTTCAAGGAAATCATTGGCTATCTCCTCGGCATCCCGCTTCATATCCATTGTGAGTTTTTCATATGGCGTGATTTTTATGTCTACCACCTGTGGCTCATTTATAGGTTTGCCTATTTGGCTCAAGATGCCTACATACACTTCTTTCACATCCTTAACCTCCTTGTATATCCTTTCGGCTATCTCGTGAGCAAGAACATTATACACCTTTCCTACATGGCTCACTGGGTTCTTACCTGCTGTGGCTTCCAAGCTCATAGGCCTCATTGGCGTTATCAATCCATTGACCCTATTTCCACGCCCCGTCATCCCATCATCACCATGTTCAGCGGAGGTTCCCGTGACTGTTATGTAGAATATGTCATGCTCCGGCTTATCAGCGGCGTTGACATCGACCGAGATATTGTAGTCGCTTGCGATTCGTGAAGCCAAATCGAGAACCTTCTCCTTAACACTCTCCTTAACCGCTATGTAGTGATCCTTATCAGGTATATGCCTTGAAATCATTGCGGTGGCTACAGTGAGCTTTATTGTTTTACCTATTCGTAGTCCCATAACCTTTACATCCTCGCCTACTTCAGGATTAGACTTCTTAAATGAATCGCTGTTGAGCAGACGCTCGGTTTCAAAAACAAGTCTTTCGAGAGTGCTCAAAGGAGCGAATGACGCTCCGAAACTCGTATCGTTAGCCAGAGGCACCATTTTGCCCAACTCGTATATCCCTATAAGGTCAGCACTACCCTGTCCTACCTTGTAGTCTACAAC
>QMWT01000009.1 GCA_003661775.1 Thermoprotei archaeon | reverse complement strand
ATGGGCGAGGAATTCTTTCCGCGCTGGGCCCAGCTTCTTTATAGGACCTTCACTTGTAACTACGTACACCTCGTTTGTGGGTGAGGAGAAGCCTATCCCCTTCTTGGCCACATTGTTTACTAGAATTACGTCGAAGCCTCTCTCCGAGAGCTTCTTCCTCGCACGCTCTATAGCCTCTTCGTCGCTCGGTGCATACTCGGCTGCGAAACCTATTATAGGTCCTCTGAACACCTTTCTCAGCTCAGCAACGACCTTCGGAGTGGGCACGAGTTCCAACACCAGCTTGTCAAGACCGCTGGCAATCTTCCCCTGGAAGACTTCTCGTGGTCTGTAATCAGCTGGAGCAGCTGCGAGAATTGCGGCATCCACCTTGTACTCTTCAGCTGCTTTGCGCACTGCATCGGCCATCTCCTCGGTGCTCACGACATCTATAGTTTTGATCCAAGGAGCTGGCTCCAGCATAGTGGGCCCTCGAATAAGCACCACTGAGGCTCCACGGAAATAAGCGGCGTTTGCCAGAGCTATGCCCATGAGCCCACTGCTTGGGTTAGTGATAAACCTCACATTATCTATGTATTCACGGGTAGGACCTGCTGTAATCAACAGCGTTAATCCTTCGAGGTCACAACCCCGAAGAGTTACGGAGGCAACTTTCTCAGCTATTATCTCCGGCGAGGGGATTATGAGCCTACCACCTTTTTCCACAGGAGGTAGTACATCTACACCTAGGTCTGCCAACTTTTTAACGATCTCTTGTGTTACAGCGGCTTCGTACAGATTCTTGTGCATTGCGGGGACTACCACCACGGGTTTACCCTTGCCCAGCATAGCTATAGCAGTGAGAATCACGGAATTATCGGCCGCACCCTGTACAATCTTGGCCATAGTATTTAGTGTTGCAGGGACCACCACCATAGAGTCGCATGCCTTAGCCAAAGCTATGTGCTCCACACCTCCGCTTAACTCAACAACGGGTCTCTTACCCGTTGCCCATTCAAAGAGCATGGGGGTCACAAACTCTGTAGCACACTTGGTCATAACTATGTACACATCCGCTCCTAATCTAATCAGTCTACGTGCAACGTCTACAGCCTTGTACGCAGCAACGCTTCCAGTAACGCCTAGAACAACCTTCTTCCCCTCGAGCTCACTCGATATTGCACTCCTTATCTCTTCAACCGTATGATACCTACCTAGCTCAGAAGACATAATTCATACCCAGCGAAACTAATTACATTGAGGTCAATAAAGCTATACTCTGGGAGAGGCTGATGGGCAATGCACCGCCGGCAGCTTTGGAAGAGGTAGTGATAAGGAGAGCGGCTCCTGACGACATCGACGGGATAATCTCGGTAAATATAGAATGCCTGCCAGAACATTATCCGATTAGGTTTTGGCTTGAACATATAGAGAGGTATGGAGATGCTTTCTATGTAGCTGAAGTGGGGAGCAGGATTATCGCTTATGTCATGCCTAGAGTGGAATTCGGTTTTGCTAAACTGGGAACTGGAATGAGAAGGCTGGGTCACATAGTGAGCATAGCTGTTAGGAGAGCCTTCCGAAGGCGGGGAATAGCCACAGTGCTTATGACAGCCTCTATGGAGAGCTTGAAGAATGAGTACGGGGTGCAGGAGGTGTACCTAGAAGTGAGGGTCAGCAACGAACCTGCGATAAATCTGTACAAGAAGTTAGGCTTTACGATAGTGGAGAGGATCCGTAACTACTACCTAGATGGTGAGGACGCGTATGTCATGGCGAAGGAGCTGTAAAGAGGTGAGAGTTGGTGGTGAGGCTCAGACGCTTAGTCCATGGTAAAGTACAGGGATTGTTGGCTCAGTACTATAGAATCAGTAGGGATGGGAAACGCGACTTAGTTCGAGAAACCGTAGACAGCAGAATAGACTTCTACTGGAAATCCCTGCCCTTTAGAGGTCTGCGCCTAGATTCGATGTATGTTGTGTGGAGGGGGTTACTGCGACCTAATTACACGGGTGATTACGAACTTATTCTCGATGTCCAAGGAGGTGTGAGGCTTGCAGTAGGAGGGCGGGTGCTTATCGACGAACTCGAGGGAAATGTGGAGGCTAAGTATATAGCTCGAGGGTTAAAACTTGTAGCAGGGGTCTATTACCCAGTACAAGTAGAGTTTGTGAGTAAGAATAGTAATCCCCATATAAGGCTTTCGTGGATTAGGTGCGACGGACTTGAAGAGATCGTGCCTCTGGACTGCCTCTACACGTACACAAGTTATATAGTGACACTGAAGAACATCCCAGATGGACATAGAGTAGAACTTTGGAGTATAGGTAAGATCGGGGAGGGCATCGGTAAGCGAGGCACTGCCGAGATAAAACTTCCTGAAACTCCGCCTCCTTTTGAAGCCTATTTTAGGATCGTGGATCTTAAGTCCGGAAAGGTGGAAGAAACACCATTTGTCAAAGATATTTGGGGGGGAGATGTCTACGAAGTGATCTCAGAGTCTAGCTAAAAACCTCCTCTTTTATGAGACCACCGAGGATCTCTATAGCTTTCCTGAGCTTGTCTTTAGGTGGGTAGGTGAAGTTCAATCTCATCGTATCCACACCGCTGTAATCATGGTAGAACGCTTTGCCAGGCACATAAGCTACACCCCGCTTAATAGCCTTCTTGAGAAGTTCTGCAGTATCGATATTGGCATTGAGTTTTACCCATACAAACATTCCGCCTACTGGGCGGGAGTACCACACAGTCTTTGGAAATGTCTCCTCTATAGCCTCCAGCATTATCTTGAGCTTCTCGGAGTAGACACTCCTTATTCCCATGAGGTTCCTCTCTATAGCGCCGCTTCTTATGAGCTCCAAGGTTATGTACTGCGTTATTGCTGGTGTATGTAGATCCATGCTCTGTTTGCAGAGCTCAAAGTAGTTCACAAGCTCGCTAGGAGCAATTATGTGCCCCAGTCTAAAACCCGGCGACAGTATCTTGCTGAACGAGCTTACGTATATAACCCTATCATGCTTATCCATAGCCTTTAGAGGCGTCGTATCTACGTCGTCTCTGTACACTAGAAGTCCGTAAACGTCGTCCTCAACTACTAGAAAATCGTACTCTTCAGCAAGCTCGAGGAGCCTCTTCCTTCTTTCCAAACTCATGGTGACTCCGGAGGGATTCTGAGCGATCGGGATTGTGTAGACGAACTTGGGTTTCACACCTTCTCTCTTCAGCTCCTTGAGCTTCTCCTCCAGCACTTCTACCTTCATACCTTCATCATCTACGGGAACACCTACAAACCTGGGTCTCGCAGGTCTGAAAGCGTTGAGAGCTGCTAGATATGTAGGCTCCTCTACAACAATGCTGTCTCCTGGATCTATGAAGACCCTAGCTATCATGTCTAAAGCTTGTTGCGAACCCGTGGTCACCACGATATTCTCAGGGTCTACTTCAAAGCCTCTAGTTCTTCGAATAAATTTTGCCAGCTCTTCTCTATACCTACCAACGCCCTTGGTGGGCGCGTACTGAAGCGCCTTCTCTCCCTCTTCGCTAAGCACTTTGACGCTCGCTTTGGATACATCATCTATGGGAAATACCTTAGGGTCAGGAAGCCCCCCGGCGAGACTTATTATCTCGCCTTTCTCGGTTAATTTAAGCAGTTCTCTAATTTCAGATCTCCGCATGAACCTTGTGATCGATGATAGGAATCTTGCGTAGCTCATAGCAGATAGTCCCGTGCTCTAGCTAGAGGTATCAAGATTTAAGTCTTTGTGTAGCAGGTAAGCGTAAAGAGCGGTAGAGCGTTTATGTTCAAGAACGTGTCCGTAGATGTATGCGGCGAACCTAGTACTGTGGAGATGCCTCCCCCGCCGCTCTCTGCGGATCAAGTGTTGGTAAAACCCTTGTGGGTGTTGAAAGACGGTGCCGATAGCTACATAGCAACGTGTAGAGTTGTTACCGATGAACTACGTTCTCTGGGCACTACAGCAATAGTCAAGGTTATCGATGTTGGTGTGAAGGTTGATCGAGGAGTAATTGGTAGGTACTTCATAGCGCTGCCCACATGCACTCTTCATACTCCGGTTGATAGGAACGGGTTTCTGGCGGAGTACACAGTTTACCCATTCAAATGTCTATATCCACTTCCACGAGGTCTAGAAGAACAGCCTTTAACGCTGTTGCTTTCTTCGCTGGTTGCAATACTTAGCATAGAGGAGCAACTTAGGCTTAGGAGCGTCCTTATAGCAGGATGCGATTCCTACGCACTTGCAGCAGCTATAGTCGGTAGGAGGGTAGCGTCGGAAGTTGCAGGATTTAGTAAGACCTTCTGTTTCTCGCGGGAGCTCGGAATACCAAAAGTATCACTAAAGCTAGGTAGGCTATACGACGTAGCTGTCTTATCCTGCGCAGATCCGCTCTACCTAAACCTTGCACTCAAGCTCTTAAGGAAGCGGTGCGTTGTTGCCGCTCCTAGCTACGTGCTAACAGTAGTTAAGAACCTCGGATTCCTAGCTATTGAAAGTATGGAAATAAGAAGACTTCATGTGACTCCAGAACTCATGACTATCTACGCCTCCAAGGCCCTGTCGATCATTAAAGAAGAAGAGCACACTCTTGAACGTATCATACCAATGAGATGGAGATTAGAGGATGTGAATTTCAGATCGTGTCTCCCCGAGATCGTAGATGTTCGAGCGATTCTAGGAAACAGCTAAATCTTTTCCGCAATTCTGAATAGGGCACATAGCTCTCTATAAACGACCACGGTGGATCGCTCCACCCTTTCTCTACGTGCTCAAGTTCTTTACTGTATTCCCTATATGCTCTCTTGAACCCTCCTATCCCTAGAGAATGGAGTGCCCAGTTAAGAATTAACTTGCTGACTCTTTCGTCGCCTAGTCCTATCACTGCTTGAGCAAAACTCCACCAAACATCATATACTTCCACCCTTGCACGTCCCTTAATCACGTGCCTGATTTTTCCGAGTGTTTTAGCTGCGCCAAACACGACTTTTGGAGGTAGCCATTGAAGCGGGGTATTAGGCTTAGGAATTAAAGGGTTTATCGAGAATCTAAGCGAGCTTGGATGAATCCCCGTCTTTTTACCTACCTCCTCTACAAATCTAGACAACATCTCCAGCAGAAGACCATCGAGTTCATTACCGAAGCCTGCGATGAGGTAAAGCTTTATATTTCTTATACCTGAGCGTAGAGCTGTTACAGTTATGTCGATTACCTCGTCGTACCCCGTATTCTTTCCCAACAGCTGTGCAAGGTTTGGAATGAGAGTTTCAGGAGCTATTGTCAGAGTCCTCTGACCAAGATCAACTACAAACCTTATCCTCTCATCGTTCAGGGTATCTATTCTCACGGAAGGTATGCCCGCCTTAATACCCCTCTCCTTTAACATGAGCAGTACCTCGTCTATACCTGGTACGCTGAAGAGTGAGAGACTATAGAAAATGACCTTCCTAGGTCTTGTGAACTCAATACCTTTCTCTACCAATTCTATAAGTTTTGATTTTGAACGGTACCTGAAGGGTTTAGTCGTAAATCCCTCTAGGCAGAAAGGACATGAATAAGGACAGCCTCTAGAGGCTTCGAGTAGGAGTCCTCGACCATAGACAGGTTCCTCATCTAGGGGAACAAGTTGTCTATATGGATAGAATGCTTCGTCAAGGTTTTGAACGTATGTTCTTTTAACGTGATACCTGCCCAGCTTGGGTACATACACCCCCTCAACCGAGGCGAGCGCATCTATGAAACTACTCCTATCGTTTATTAGTTGCAGAATATCTGTAAATCTTTCCAGAAAAGGCTCGGCATCTCCTATGACAATAGCGTCGAAGAAGGGTGCTATGGGTAAAGGATTAGCGCTAGGTGCTATTCCTCCGGCTATCTTAATGGGGCCTTCCTTCAGCACACCTTCAAGCATGAACGCTCGAATCGCATACACATAGTCTATCTCAAACGGGAGGCTTACAAGAAGAAGGTCCATGTCTTTTATGTTAGTATTGTAGTCAAGCGATTCCACGGCATCCTCATTTATGTTGTACACAAACCTATTTACTATAACTCCATCGAGTTCTGCGAAGTATCGGTAGCAGAGATGAAGGAATAGAGAATTCATAGCGGCTCGGTACGGAAGAGGTACAAATACCCCTACTTTTATATCGCTGGGCCTACCTCTTTTACCGATCTTGTTCAGCTCGCGTCTAGGTCTGTACACAGCTACTATACTTCACCCAGAAAGCTCCAGAGTTTCTGGGAGCTGAAAAGTCTCTAATCACATCCTCAAAGCTCAGGCATCAATACCTCCCTTGGCTCTGGATTTAAGAACTTCTCTTTTAAGAAGTTGTATAACTGTTGCCACATACTCCTCAACCAATCCTTGGTGGTGCTTCCTCACGTGGTCTTCAGATACTATAGCAGGCATTTCATCGCCGCATACAAGACATCTGACCATTCCATAGCTCGTGTGCCTAACTATTGGTCTTATCCTAGATATGTAGGGGGTGGATTTGCGCACAATCACCCGTGCTTTAACTATGGAACCTGCTTTCTCAACAACCCTCTGCACATAACCCCTAACCTGATGTTTTGATAATCCGTAACGGGTAGCAATAACGCTGGGACTGCGATTCATTATGAAGTACTCTTGAAGTGCGTTGAGAACATCAGTCCTGCCTACAAGCGCCTTAACCACAAGGTACTCAAGAACAGCTTCTATACTTGACTTCAATACTATGCCCCAGAGCACTAAGCTAAGGACTGAAGAAAGTTTATAAATAGGTACGCTAATAAGTATCCAAGCTACAAACCATGAACGGGATCCCTTAACAAAGAGACGAAGCGGTATATAAGGAGATAGCTGGTAGTACCATGTGCAAGTATCTATGTGAATAGTATCAAAGAGTGAAGTAATACCCCTAGAATACTTCTGAGCAACCCCGTAGTACCTGCTGGGTAACCCTAATTTATAACTTTCAAGGTATTACTAACATGCGATATGTTTCACATTCATCCGATAAGGACGTAGGTGTTGTTCGATGAGTAGGTCCCCACGTCAGGGTACAGTTATTGTGTTGGATATTAGATATACGCGAGTTGTCTCAGTTAAGCTAGATGTCTCTCTAATCAAGATGATAGATGACTTATGTGAAAAATACAATTATAAGAATAGGTCGGAGTTTATAAGAGAAGCTATAACACTTTACTTAGCAATACTTCAGAAGTACGGACGTGTTAAACTTGAGAACATTCTTAAAAAACTCGATGGTTTGGAAGAGAAGGAACGCGCTGCAGGAAGACTCTATAGCAAGAAGTGAGTAGAGCTAATTAGCTCGCTCAAATAGAAATTGGAAGTTGGTGCGGGGGTGCCCGAGCCGGGTCAAAGGGGGCGGGCTCAAGACCTCTGGTTAGAAGTGGGAGACCCGCTGGCGTAGGCCTGCGTGGGTTCAAATCCCACCCCCCGCACCACTAAATACGAAACATGTCCTCACAAACTCTTTTCATCCTCATCGGGATATATCGCGCCATAGCAAGCCCAGCTTGTCAGCATAATTATAAACACGTTCAAGCTCCTCAATGCTTATCCTGCGCGAGATATCACGGAACTTCTCAGGTTCTCTCAGAACTTTATGCTCCGGTCTGTACTGATCCATTATGTTTACGAGAACTCGTTCTCTAGGTAGGTTCTCAGCAATCCACTTAAGTACTCTTAAACTACAGCACTCCACATGGTTAGGAAGGACTAGGTGCCTGATAATCATATCTCCATTCTCATTCGCGATCTTGAGATTCCTGGTAACCACCCCGAAATATCTTGGCACTCCCGAAAGCCTGAGGGCGCAATTATCGTTTCCGTACTTGAAGTCTGGTAGCCATATATCGATAATATGCTTGAGGATCTCCATAGATTCCTGAGACATGTAGAAGTTACTGTTCCATAGCTGAGGTACATTAACATCTAAGTACCTCATACTATCTATAATAGTGTGTATGTTCGGCGTAGGATCTCCACCTACATGATTTATGTTCCTCGCACCGTGTTCTCTGAGCTCACGTTGTATTGATGCCAATTGTTTTGGTGTTACGGGGATTCCTGCAAATGGCTCTACCTGGCTTATATCCCAGTTCTGACAGTAGACGCATCGGAAGTTGCAGCTACCATAGAATATCGTTCCGCTGGGTACAAGAGGTGCTTCTTCACCCATATGATGGAACCAAGAATGTACGTATGTTACCTTGCCTAGTCTGCACACACCCCGCTTAGAGTTTTCCGCAGTTCTATTAACACTACACCTAAATTCGCAGAATCTGCATCTTCTCAGAATAGTGTATGCGATCTTTGTTTTAAGGTCTAAGAAGTTTGGGTTTTGTTGAGGATACCTCTTCTTAAAGCTTTCATAATCAAGATCCTCGCACTCAACCTCTTTCAAGATCGAGGCGAAGACCTTCTCGGCCTCCCTATGTAGCGACCATAACCCATCTTCCTCTAACGTATCTAGCTTACTCTCAGAAAGCTCTACCCGTTTAGCGATCATGAACTTAGCAGGCCTTCTATCGTCCATGACTAGGTAGTACCATCTCAACGCTTTTTTGAACACAGGATTTTCTAGGGCCTCCAAGGCATCGGGCCTCAGAGCTGCTACCATGGATGGCGTTACGTATCTCGTCCACAACATTACTCGTGATACCCCATAGAATCTCTATTTAGCAAAGTGTTTAAGCTAACCGCCAAAATTCCTTTCCTTCAGATTAAAACCTAGTTTACTGCTCAGTAAACTTCATGTGGCTTCCACACCTACATCTTACACGGAGTTCTCAGCTGATGACTGAAGTCATGCCCTCTGATGGATGATGAATATCGGGGTAGAAGGAGGCTTATTAGGAGGTTCTCTGGCAAACTCAGTACAGCTTTTATACTTGCAATACCTCGTATCTATTCGAGTGTAATAAGGTGTAGAACCATGCTCAGTACCGTTAGGAGAATAATAAAGATTGGTGAGCGTAGTGTTGGTATAACAATTCCTAAAGAGTGGCTTCCCGTTCTAGGTCTCAACATCGGGTCTAATGTTGAGGTTTCTCTGGGCCCGGGCTTCATAACAGTTAAACCGCTCAACGTTATGCAACCAAAAGCTCTACTAACAGTTAAGCTCAGAGCGAAGGATATAGCGACTATGTCCCGCATGATCATCGCGGGGTACATAGAGGGGTTCGATTCGCTCATAGTAGAGGGCGATAGAGGCAGTGCCAGGAAGGCCTTTTACAACGTTGCTATGAGGCTGCCCGGCGCCATAGCTATGAACGGCAAGCAATTCACCATAAAGATCTCTGTTGATGAGCTGAATACGAGCGTAGACGAGGTTATAGCATCTATGAAGACCACTGTCGAGACCATGTTTGAGCTCCTTATGGAGTACTTCAGCTCTTCAGATCCAAGTAATCTAGAGCAGCTCCTTAAGCTTGACGACGATCTTGATAGACTGCACTTCCTCGGTATAAGAACTATAAAGAGAACTGCCTTCAGAAGCCCACAGGATGCTCTAGACAAGATGTTAGTCATAAAGAGCTTGGAGCATATAGGCGATTGCCTTGACAGGGTCTCGAGCACCCTCCTCCGAATACAGTCGAAGATATCCGGTGAATGCAAGGCCGTATTTCGCGAAGTATTTGCACAGGTATCATCTTACGTGTCTAAAGCAATAAACTCATACATTGAAGGCAACATAGACATGGCTATAAGGATACTGATGGAGCGAGAGAATATGAGTCAAAGAATATTCTCTTCAACTTCGAAGTGCATGCAGGCACCTGAATCAATGGCCTTAGCACATGAGGCAACAGTAAGCATATACGAGGCGGCCGAAATAGCCGAGGTTGCAACGGCTAAACTCGTCAGGTATTCTGAGGAGAAGAGCATCTCCCCCTCCCAAGAAGGAAAGAGCTAGATATAATGGGTAGATCACCGAGCTAAGTAGCTCCTGGGGGGTAATCCGCGAAACGTTCAATCATATCCAAGGCATTGTTAGCTCTCTTCGTAGCTTCTGTGTACAGATCTTCACCGATCAAGCCCTTGGATTTAGCCTCCTGAAGAAGCTCCTTGTCCACAATCCTCTTTTCATTGCTTAGCGCATCATATACAACATCTACGTACAAGTCAAGGTATCTAACCATGCCTCTAGGGCAGAGCTCTGGAGGTGTATTTATATTCACGTAGATGCCCTTGAGCTTACCATCAGCCGAGAAGTAACGATGCACTACATACCACTCGTTCCACATGATCCTAGTCTCAATCCTATCACCGGGTTCTTTTTCCACATTTATCCCATCGTAGACGCCTGGACTCTTAACAGTTCTCTGACCTACTAACTCGAGCCTGTTACCTTCAAAAGTCACCTTCTCGATCTCTATGGGACCTATGGTGATTACCTCACCATCGGGCTTGCGGTGCTCGAGGTAGATCTTGCTGATATCCTTCATCTTTTCGTATAGATATTTCAAGAAGGCTAGCTCGAGTGCTCCAGGATCCACATAACTTGAGACCATATCTGCGAATTCCACTAGTTCGTTCGGCATATCGATGCATGCCTTGAGCTCGTGGTGTAGGGGGGTCGTAGGCACAACCTTGCGCCTGACATCATCTAAAGCTCGTTTCGCCACCGAGCTCATCTCTATCATAGCAATAGATTCGCCTATTTGAACAACACCGGGGACAGGTACTTCGCGTGCTTTTGACCCTACCTCCCTAAGCTTCTTAATCACTTCTTGAAGCTCGCTTGTGAGAACTTCTATGTTCGCCTCCTTGGCAGCACTCCTCCACTTAACATTAATGCCCTCGCGCAGAACCTGCTGGGATAATGTGAAGAGCTCAGCTCTTCTATCCATATCCTTTATGAACTCGCTGAAAAGAACCACTGGTTTATCGCTACTTGTACTAACAGTTACGTATCTCCCTACAACAGCAGCGCCACGCTTTATAACTACAGGACCTTGATTCTCTAGAGGTAGCTTCACCACGTGTGCTACAAGCTCCTCACCTTCGTAACACCTAGCGTCCTGAAGAATAGCCTTGCCCAGCGGTGTCTCAGCGTAGCACGTGATATCATCTCTTCGAATGACCTTAACCTTGAGTACAGAGTACGGCCCTACTTCGTACACCTTCTTCGCTAATCCAGGGATTTCTCCAAGGATCTTGTTCACGAAGTGCATAACAGCGTCTCTGAATCCCACGACTATGATTCTATTGGGGTCTCTGCTAACCTTAATAGTTGCGTCGGGGGCGACATCACTTCTTCTATCCATGCCTAGCCTATCGGCTAGCTGCTTGGATAGGTCAACAAGCTCGGCTTCGCTATCTAGAATGAGCTTAGCTAGCGCTGTTGCATATATACCGCGAACTCGGTACTTAAACACACAACCACCCATGGAATCCAGATATCTTGGATTAAAAAGTTCGTTTACGGATTGTGCAGCACTGAGCACACGAAGCTTAGTCCTTGACGGTTTCAAGCAGCGTTATTATGGTCCATAGAGTCGTCCTTGCATGTATAGGCATGTTTGGATCTTGGCTAACTTCGTCTAGAATACCTACAGCATTAGCGGCTCTTACAGCGGGTGATAACGATTTATCGGAAAGAGCCCGCACAGCCTGTGTAGCCGCCCTTCTTATGTTACGCGGTATAGATGAATCATTTATTATTCTCATCAACAGCATCAGAGCTTGTCTTATCTTAGCCTCATTATCGTATGCCATAGGCTTGGTTTTCAGCTGTACAGGTATTTTGGGACTCTTCCTCTCGTTACTCATACTCACCACCCGTTACACTACTGCGAATAATCTCAAGTCCAGCTAGAGACATTTCTTTTTAGACTGTATATATATTATTCATCAAAACAATGTGTATCAGCGAGGAGGTGCTAACCATGTTAATCCGCTGGCACGGGCACGCGTGCTTCGAGATCAAAACGGGTAACTTTACCATAGTTCTCGATCCGCACGATGGGCACAGCTTAGGGATAAAACCTCCTAGAGTTGAAGCTGATGTAGTTCTAATAACGCACGAACACTTTGATCATAATGCGTACCAGCTTGTTGCTAAGGGAAGTGCGAAGATCCTCAGAATGGCTGAGGGTGAGCATCAAGTCAATAATGTAAAGATACGCGGTGTGAAGGCGTACCACGACACCGTCAAGGGAAGAAGACGCGGTGAAGTTGTGATGTACAGGGTCGAGGCGGAGGGTATAAGTGTTGCGCATTTAGGAGATCTAGGCCATGTGCTCGAGGATGAGCATGTGAGAGCGTTGAGACCTGTCGATGTACTGCTTGTACCAGTGGGGGGTGTCTATACTGTAGGACCCCACGAGTCTTGGCAGGTCATAGAGCTCTTAGATCCGCAGGTAGTGATACCTATGCACTACTGGGTTGAGGGACTTAACCTTCCATTGAAGCGCGTGGACAACTTCCTCGGCCTCGTAAGAGATCCTTGGAGTGTAGAGAGGCTGACTACGAACTACGTAGAATTGAAGAAGGAGAGCATACCCTCAAAGAAAATACTGATACTCACACCTCCATGAAAATCCTTGTAGAGGTCATAAAACTCTCAGCTTTTTAACCCTTAAATCCGGCCTCTGTGAAAGCTTGATCGTCCCCACTTCGCTCTGTAGCAGGTTCACTATTGCTTCCCTTATCACCTCAGACCGGCTTTTACCGCGCTGTCTAGCGTATAGATCTAGTAGTTCGAGCAGTTCTTCTTCCAGCTTGAAGCTTACGACCCTCATACTAGCTCATCCAGATCTACTTCGTAGTAAGCTTCTTGTGTGAGTGTGCTCCAGAGTATTACCAGAGAACTCTTGTGGTCGGAATCCATATAGCGCGTGCATATATAGAGAGTTTTGCATAGAATCTTCTTGAGAAAGCGATAGCAGCAAGGTGCATCTACTTGCCAACAGTGCACTTATCGCTTCCTGAAGCTATCTACAAAGAATTGAAGGAGATAGCGGAGGGCATGGGAATACAGGTAACCGATTTAATTAAGGTGTTGATAAGGGACGGACTGAGGAAAATCAGAGAAGGAGATAACCTCGTAGTGACGGCGGCGAACGGGCGCAGCGCCTCTGAAGAACTTGAGGATAGACTTGCCTATATCGAGGGCAAGATCCATGTACTATCGGAGATTCTAGATTCAACACTTCGTCGGCTAGAAAGACTAGAATCCTTAGTTTCGTCGGTATTATCCGTCGAGCTCCCCACCAAGGAAGAATAAAATCCCTCTACCGAAACACGTTATAATCTCTACCAGTATCAGCAGATAGAGGAGTGCATGGTGGGATCATGGCGTACTACGAGGGTATAAGAGTTCCATGGGTTCCCACAAGAGAAGAACTTCTTGACTACATCATGAACCTTGCCAAGGTGCGGCGCGGAGATGTGTTCTACGACTTGGGCTGTGGAGATGGAAGAGTTGTAATAAGAGCTATTAAAGAGGGTGCTTCAAGGGGTGTATGTGTCGAGTTAAATACGTCTCTGTTGGAAAAAGCCCGCGAGAATGCCAAGTCGGAGGGCATTGAGGATCTTATAGAGTTCGTAAATGAGGACTTCTTCAATGTAGATCTTTCGGATGCTACTGTAGTCTATATGTATTTATTAACCTCAGTAAACCGAGCTCTTAAACCTAAACTGGAGAGAGAGCTTAGAGAAGGTACGAGAGTTGTGACCTTAGATTTCGAAATCCCGGGCTGGCGGCCAATACAGGTAGTTAAGGTCAGTCTTCCAACAAGAATAGCTACACTCTACCTCTACGTAAAAGGCATCAGCGATGTTCCCGGCTAGACGCTACAACCTTAGCCTCCTCTAATATCCTACGTGCTTCCTCAGATACCACATCGCTACGAGGAGTATAGCCGGAATTCTTTGAAGCTTCCACAAGATCACGTGAGATCTTCTCGAGCTCATCCACGATCACACTGAACTGAGGCAGTCCGTAGACGACACTCTTCTTCAACTCTTGAATGAGCTTAGATGCAAGGATCGCAGCTTCAACCAATGAATTGGTGATAGTCAAAGTTTCTAGTCTAAGTATAAGTCTTTCTAGAAGTGCCGAGACGTAGCTGAGGTGTATCTCGAGTGCTTCGTAGCTCTTGGCCTCCCTAAGGAAGCGTGCCGCATATTTTCTTCCCAATCTCTCCTCGATGACCTTGACCCGTATAAGCAATCTTTCGCGGCTATGTCTAACCATATCGATATTGTTGTCAGTTCTAATCTTCAGTTCTTTTAGAAGTGCGAGCATCAGCATGAGCCTTGCTTTAAATCTTCTCATGTCGATACCCTTCGAAATTTTCCTAAACACCTCTGTCCCTAGTTACGATCTCCTAGAGTAAAGAGAGTAGTATAAGCATCTAGGCTCAACCCTCTCTCCTCTGCCAAAGCCGTTTTGAATGCCTCGAAGCTTCTCCTTATAGAAATCTTGTATTTTCGCAAACCTCTGCTTGATACACGCGTCTGGCATCCGGAACGGCTTCTAGCACAGTCTCAAGTCTACACTCATTACGCTCTGCATATGTGCGAAGAAACTTCCAGCCACTTAACCATCTGTGCTCCGTGTCTACGTACAAGCTTCGTAGCCTCCTCGGCAACTCCTGAATGGGCGAAAGCTATAATCCTAGGTTCTAAACCTAAGATCTTCACCAAGCTATCAAGGTAACTATGTATTTTAACAGGAGGCGGCGAGACAGGAAGTACAGCATCTATCGAAGCTACGTAACCTCCCGCAGCATCACCCGTAAACACCACCTCCCGCTTCTTCCACAGAATAACTTGGTGGTGAGGTGCGTGACCGGGTGTATAAATGAAGCACATGACCTCGTTATCTAGCTTAATGCATTCACCATCTTTGATCCCCACAACCTTATCATGAGGTATAGGCTCAGGCTTGCCTATAGCGATGGCCTCCTCCTTCAACACCTCAAGACTTGCTCTCCACAGCTTCTCGGGGTTTATGAGATGTTTAACTCCTCGAGGATGGACATATACTAAGGCCCCGTACTTTTCAACGAGTTTACACGTTGCGGCTGCGCGGTCGATATGGATATGCGTTAAGCAGTACATATACATTCCTGGGATTTCCCATGAGTTCTTCTAGTACCCCAATAAGGTGTTTCACTTTTGTTAACGGACCTGGGTCTACAACTATAACATCGTTTCTCGAAGGTATCAGGAAGCTCGTTATGAACTAAGGACAAGGGTCAAGACTTGTGATCACAGTGTACAGTCCTTTAACAAATGTCTCCACCTCTATCACCTGCAGTGTCGCCTAGACACCTTTTCATTTAACAAGTTTAACCTACACAGTCTTCGAAGCTACAAGAGATAGTTCGCGTTCTTCAAACTGCGGGAGTATCTTTCTCTCAATCTCCCTCATTTTCTTCATAGCCAGCCTCACGAAGAGGCTCAGCAAGGTTCTCGTAAGAACATGCTTTGTTCCTCGTAGGTAGAATCTGCTCATTATATCGTGGGCCCACTTAACCGTGTGCCAGAACGCTACCCTCATAGCTTCGGCGTGTTCTCTGAGAAGTTTCATCCGCGCTACCCCCGCTCTACTACCCTTGAGAACCCCCATAGGTACGAATAGCATAGGGACTATGATACTCCGGTAGGGTCTTAACCTCTCGAGGAGCTCGATAGTCTTCACAACATCATCGGGCCTCTCTTCCGGAAAACCTAGGATAAACGTTGCTGCGGGAATAATGTTATGCTCGTGCATTATCGCGAACGCTTCTTCAACTACGTCGGGCCATTCATCCGCAGTAAACGGCGCTGCCTTAGCAGGCATAATTATCTTTGCTAGGCGCGGAGAGCCCGTCTCTATACCGACTTCAACACCTAGGTAATCTTGTCCTGTAGAACTGTATATGAGATCCGTGAGCTTCGTTACTAACCTGCCTCTTCGCTGGGCAACTACTATTGCTGCAAGGGAGGCGTGCGCCCATGCAAGGTCGTTGACTAGCGGTAGTACGGCCTTGTGAAGCTTCAGTAGAGGTTCTTCTCGCGGAATGACACCTTCCGCCCCATAGAGAAGAACGTCCTCGCTATGAAGTATCACGTGATCGATCCCAAACTTCTTATTAACCTTAACCTCTTCAACTATCTTCTCCACAGGGATAAAACGAAGAGGTCTCAACGTCACGCTACAGAATCTGCAACCTCTGGGACAGCCCCGCATAATTTCGACAAGACCATTAACGCTCGGCGCCTTGATTATCGGGATCTCGTCTATCGACGGGACTTCGTGAGGGCCTATATATACATAGCTGGGCACCGGTTCTCCTCTTAGTAGCTTGTCTACCACATCAACAACAACTTTCTCTGCTTCACCGTCTATAACAGTAACTATTTTCCATCGCTCCCAAAGCTCAGGCTCCCACCACCATTGCCATGCTGCAGGCCCTCCTACCACGATCTTCACTCCTCGTCTCCGCATCTCGTTAACAGGGTGGCTCTCCATGAACTTTATGAAGCTCTTTCTATTTACAGGTTCCATTCCTGTAATCAGCCACCATTCGGAGCTCGGGGGTCCAAAGGCGAAGAAGTCGTGGTGCCCTATGAGCAAGAGCTTCGCAGTCTTAACATGTTTGTGCAAGTAGTCCGGATCTATAACTGCTGCATTGAAGCCTGCATCGATTAACTTCGCCTCGATCTTCCTAAGACCGTAAGGGGCTTCGAGAGGTCTGCCCAGATTGTCTATAACCTTGGGCTTGGGACAGCATATCTTCAGCCAGAGCCATTCAGGAAGTAGCACCGAGGGTCCAGTGGCTAGGAATCCTAAGAACTCCTTTCCGTGGTGATTCGACATCATCGTACGATCAACACTTATCACTATCTCAGGCATCTTCAAGACTCATCTACCCAGCCTGATCACCTTCCTTATCGTCTGGGTGTTGTATAAGGAAACTAATATACCTACCCAACAACTAAGCCTTGAATAAGGTAACCCCTAGGCGATTAAAAGTGTGCACGAGAAGCAGTGATGCTGTACTTCGCGACAGCTACTATGTCATGCTTAAGGATGGAAGTACTTGGCTGATCAAAGGATGTTGCCACAGTCATACATGGTACTCAGCAATACCCGTACGTCCCCGCATAAGAAATCCTGCCGATGTGCCGCTGGTGGAAGGCAGAACAATAATACCGCCTTTTACACCATTTCCGATAACCATTGTGTGGAGACATGAGATCATGAAAGTGCTTGATCCTCTCAAATGGAGAGCCCCTAGCACCTGGATAGGATCACGTGCACTTGAGCTTCTAGAGAACTTGAGGAGTGTACTTGAATACAGCTCTGTGGGTATCACAGGCAGTTTACTTCTAAAAGGGGTTGGTAACGATGTGGATATAGTCATATACGCTGATGAATGTAGAGACGTTGATCCGCAACACATAGCAGAACTGCTTACCAAGATTCTGAAACCCTTGGAGAACACGTTCCTCAAAGAGGAGGTGCCGAAAGCTGACGGGCTACCTCATAATTTCAGGGTTCTCAACTTAGCATCGAACCCTCTCTTTGGTGTTTACGCAGGTGTGCCAGTGTCGATAAGAATTGTCGATTGCAGAATGAGCGAGGCCGTGTGCGACAAGAAATACACGTGGAACCGGAAGTTGCTTAGAGTAGAAGTTGAGGAAAGTCTGTCTCCCTACACAACACCCGCTATATACAGGCTTCGCGATATTTATGGGGTACGGTACTTCGCGTATACCAATAGATTAAGTTTGACTAATCTAGGGCCGGGAACCTTGATCAGGGGCATCATGATTGTAGAGCACAGCGTCAGATACGGGCACGTAATAAACCTTGATCGCTCCACCTCTCTATATGTAGAAAAGTTCAAACCTTTTTCAGAGAACCTGGGTTAGCAAATAGTACGGACGAAACTCCAGCCACAACCATGCATAGGTAATAATCTTCAAGGCGACAGACCATGGATTTCAAAAGGAAGAGAATTAGAGTGTTAGTAGATGCGTGGAGCATGATTGCACAGGGTAAAGTCAAAACACGTGAAGAGGTAATAGAGCTCCTCAAAAAGCTATACGAAGAGAATGGTGTAGAACCTCTTAGAGGTGCAAGTAAACCTGCCGACTTGTACGAGAAGGACCTGATGTCGCTGTACATCATAGGTAAGTGGGGGTTAGGTCTAGACAAAGACCTGCCGTTGGAGGTCTTCGAAAGAATATTCACTGTCGAGTCCAAGTATGAGAAAGCTGTGGAGGTTTTGATAAAGTACGAGGATCCGCATGAGGTGCGGGACAAGGTTACTAGAATCCTTTCGCAACTAGACGGGCCTATCATGGCACGGATACTGCGCTTCGCCTTCACACTGCACTACTATGGATTCCTAGATCGAAGAGATTTTGAGAAAGCACTTCGCAATGCTTACAAGGCATTTCCCGAGCTTGAAGATACTATCAGGCGTTTCGCGAAGTTCTACATAGCGTACAGAATCGGTGAGGAACTTGCCAAAGGTTCTGTCAAGAATAAACTGGAGCTAGATGTGCTGAGGAACACTGTCGCGCTCGAGGTCGGGATACCTAAGGCAGTTCCAAAATTAGGATACATCATAGACGTAGCCAAGGTCTTTTTTACGCTTCCCAAAAAGATCCTGCAGCTTAAGGACAAGAAGAGCTAAAATTTTAACCAGCCTCACCCATGTTGTTGAAAGGTGTAGAGTGTGATAAGGACAAGGATCGAGCACAAGTACCTCGTGAGAAAAGGGAGCAGAAGCTATGTAGTTGAGCTGCACCGTGCACCTGACGGAACGCTCTTTGTGGTGCCAATACAAGTGCTTAAACATGTTTACGTAGTAGGTGAGGAAGGGAGTACGAAGGAGTGGGAGTATAAAGTAGATGATGCGGAGGAGATAAATTATATCCAGCTTCCACGGGAAGTTCGAGCAGCATTATCGAAGGCCGGGCTTTAGAAGTCATTAGCAACGCGTAGCAATTTATGGCGCTAAGGCATTAAGCTTTTCTACGTTGTAGAACTTCAGTATCTTATCAGCAGGGCGCCCCTAGGGGGTACGGAGATGTTTATGTACGCTACTGACGATAGAGATGATGAGGATATCTACAAGCTACTCACCCCCTACGTAGCTAGGTGGTTCCGTGAACGCTACGGAACCTTCACGCCTCCACAGCGTATGGCGATACCCTACATCAAATCAGGGCACAACGTGCTCATTTCCAGCCCTACGGGAACCGGAAAGACGCTAGCGGCGTTCTTAGCAATCATAGATGAGTTGGTGAAGCTCGATCTAAATGATGAACTTGAGGATAGTGTGTATGTTGTTTACGTCTCACCTCTTCGCGCACTTAACAACGATATGCAGAGGAATCTGCTGGTACCTCTTCAAGGTATTTCTGATATCGTTAAGGATGAGGTTGGGAGGGAACTACGTGTAAGAGTAGCTGTACGAACAAGCGATACTACGCCTTACGAAAAACAGAAGATGTTAAAGAATCCTCCACACATACTGATAACTACACCAGAGAGCTTCGCTATAGCACTAGTAGCACCACGATTCCGAGAGCTACTAAAGGAAGTTCGCTGGGTGATAGTCGACGAGATACACGAACTTGCAAGTAACAAGAGAGGTACACATCTTTCTCTTTCCATAGAGAGGTTAGAGGACTTAGCAAAGCGACCGCTACAGAGGATAGGGCTCAGCGCAACCATAGCACCGCTTGAAGAGGTTGCGAAGTTCCTTGTTGGGTATAGGGATAACGGCGAGCCGCGAAGCTGTGTCATTGTAGATGCAAGGTTCAGCAAACCCCTAGATATAAGGGTGTTATGTCCAAGATTCGACCTTGTCTATACACCTGCAAACATACTGAACGACGCTATATACAAGATACTGCAAGAACTCATAGCAAAGCACCGTACAACCATAGTCTTCACAAATACTAGAAGCGCTACCGAGAGAGTAGTATACAAGCTGAAGAAGATCTTTAAAGACAATGGGGTCATCGACGTCGATAGCATCGAGGCGCATCATAGCAGTCTAAGCCGCGATGTCCGGTTGAGTGTCGAAGAGAAACTGAAACGTGGAGAGCTTAAAGTTGTTGTAACCTCTACAAGCCTCGAGCTAGGGATAGACATAGGATATGTAGACCTCGTGGTACTCCTTAGCAGCCCAAAGAGCGTTACTAGGCTCCTTCAGAGGGTTGGAAGATCGGGGCACCACATAAACCATGTGAGCAAAGGCAGGATCATAGTAGTCGATAGAGACGACCTTGTCGAGTGCACGGTCCTAGCAAAGCTTGCTATGGAGAGAAAGATAGACCGTGTTAAAATCCCCAAGAAATCCCTGGATGTCCTCGCCCAACATATCGTGGGTATGGTGCTGGAAAAACCCCGAACAGTAGACGAAGTATTGAGAATTGTTAGAAGAAGCTACTCCTACCACGACCTCACGCGGGGTGAGCTCCTTCAGGTGATCAAGTTCCTCTCGGGAAGCTATGGAGACCTTGAAATGTACAACGTCTATTCAAAGATTAGGTTTGATGAAGAGAAAGGTGTTTTAACTAAGAAGCGGAGTGCGAGGATGATATACCAGCTAAATGTAGGTACTATACCCGACGAAGCGAAGATAATGGTGATTCTTCGCGGGGGTGGCCGTGCAAAGTACATAGGCGATCTTGAGGAAGCATTTGTAGAGATACTCTCTCCCGGCGATATTTTCGTTCTTGGAGGACGTACCTACCGCGTAATTAAGATAACTCCTCTGCAAGTGGAGGTTGAAAGTGCTGAAGGTGCTAGACCCACGGTCCCTACATGGTTCTCGGAGATGCTCCCCCTAGCATATGACTCGGCCATAGAAGTCGGTGCTTTTAGACGGAGAGTAGCTGAGCTGATACAACGCTTTGGCAAGGACTACGCAGTGAGGTACCTCATGAAAGAGTACTCTCTAGAAGAACATGCCGCTAAGTACATCTGTGATTACATAGAGGAACAGATGCTGTTTACGGGGGGCCTTGTTCCGGGAGACAAGCTCATACTCATCGAGATATGGGATGATGTTGAGAACAGAACTACGAATGTGATATTCCATGGTTTGTTTGGTCGTAGAGTAAACGATGTTCTTGCCAGAGCCTACGCCTACGTATTCGCCAAGGAGCTCAGTACCAATGTCAGGATAACGGTAACCGACAACGGCTTTATGCTTACACTACCCCTTACAACGTTCACAGCTAGAGATATTTTATCGCTGGTTTCGCAAGTAAGGAGTTCAAATGTTAGGGAGCTTGTGAGGAAGGCTCTGAGACATACAGAGCTGTTGAAAAAGAGATTTAGGCACTGCGCTGAAAGGGCCTTCATGATGCTTAGGAGGTATCGGGGTATCGATGTAAATCTTGCCAGAAGACAGATAAACTCGGAAAGGCTGCTGAAGGTTGTGGAGGAGCTAGATGACTTCCCTGTTCTCGAGGAGACTTTCAGAGAAGTTCTAGAGGATCACATGGATCTTGAGCACGCGATAGAGGTTCTTAAAAAGATTGAAAAGGGCGATATACTGTTAGAGGTATTCAGAAGCCCTGGGGTCCCCAGCCCCTTCGCTCACGGAATAGTTGCCTGGGGTTACAGCGATGTTGTGCTCATGGAGGACAGAAAGAAGCTCATAGTAAAGCTGCACCAAAAGGTGAAGGAGCTCATAAATAGGTCTAACTCGCTCAACAACACCTTAAGTAGCGAGGAACGTGCAGATGCGGTGGCAGCGAACTGAGAGGATAACGGTGCATGTGGAGTGATGTCGATACTGTTACACCATTATCTCTCTGCAAAAGTTTTCAAGCGATTCTACAAGAACTACTAAATAACCTTCTTCGTCTCTAATCACGAGCCTCGAACCCTGAATTATCTCGAGATTATCACTGCCCATGCACCTTAGCAGAACAGCGAGAGCATCCATAAACCGCGGTAGTTTCTCGTCGCCACTATAATGTCTAAAGAGTCCGTGGAACTCTATTTTCACACTCTTTTGTAGAGCTAGCTTAGACAGACTTAGTATGCGGCTACAGTTCGCTCTAAGATAGCTTTTCACAGACTCCATAACCAGTCGCCGAGCATGTTCAACTAGCTCTGGATCGCACTCTATCACAACATTCACCGAAGTAGATTATTTCTAGGGGCACATACTAGTATACTCTGGAGTGATGTGTAAAGTAGCCCGCTCTGAACTCTGATGAAGTCAGCACCCACTGACCCGACTGATCTTCTTGACCATCTTCAAGAGTCTTTGTAAAGCCCGCCTATATCCCTCAGCCATGAGAGGAGTCATCAGAAACGAGAATACCGAGGCATATCTACGAGAAGTAACCTTCTCGATCACCTCCTCCCCGCCTCCAGCACAGATATAGCCTCTCAGCAAGTTCTGGGCATACCTCAGAAACTTCAGATGTTTATGTGCTCCTTGACATCTTAGCACGCATTCGAATGCTATGAAGTATAGCAGCT